>CBILOJ010000025.1:0-14624 GCA_966238525.1 uncultured Methylophilaceae bacterium
CACAACCTGGTGTGGTTCGAGCTGCACGAAGAGATGCAAGCCGCCATCAAGCGCGAGAAAAATATCAAGGCTTGGCAACGTGCCTGGAAGATCGAGATGATCGAGCAGACCAATCCGGAATGGCGTGACCTGTATCAGGATTTACTGTGAATGGATTCCAGCTTGCGCTGGTATGACGTGAGAAAAGCAGATTCCGATCTATCGGAATGGAAGACGAAGAAGATTCTATGAAATACATCAGCACGCGCGGTCAATCTCCAGCGCTTCGATTCAGCGAAATCCTGCTCGGCGGCCTGGCGCCAGACGGCGGCCTTTACCTGCCTGAAAGCTATCCGCAGTTCACAAGCGCCGATCTGAACGCCATGCGTGGCATGAATTACCGCGACCTGGCCTACGCCATCCTGTCGCGCTTGGTCGATGATATCCCCGCAGCCGATCTACGCGCCATCGTCGACAGGACTTACCTCCCCGAGGTCTACAAACACGCGCGAGCCGGCCAGGATGCAGCCGAGATCACGCCGACATTGAGACTCGAGGATGACCTTTATCTGCTGTCGCTGTCCAATGGCCCGACGCTGGCGTTCAAGGACATGGCGATGCAGCTGCTCGGCAATTTGTTCGAGTACGTGCTGGCCAAGGCGGGGCAGGAGATCAATATCCTCGGCGCGACCTCGGGCGATACCGGTTCCGCGGCCGAATACGCCATGCGCGGCAAGCAGGGCGTACGTGTGTTCATGCTGTCGCCGCACCAGAAGATGAGCCGTTTCCAGACGGCGCAGATGTTCAGCCTGCAGGAAGACAACATCTACAACATCGCCGTCAAGGGCGTGTTCGACGACGCGCAGGACATCGTCAAGGCGGTGTCCAACGACGCCGCATTCAAGGCGGAGCACAAGATCGGCGCCGTGAACTCGATCAACTGGGCGCGTGTCGCGGCGCAAGTCATCTACTACTTCAAGGGCTATTTCGCCGTCACGCGCAACAACGGCGAGCAGGTGAGCTTTGCCGTGCCGTCGGGCAATTTCGGTAACGTTTGCGCCGGTCATATCGCGCGCATGATGGGCCTGCCTATCCGCAAGCTCGTGGTTGCCACCAACGAGAACGACGTGCTCGACGAATTTTTCCGCAGCGGCGTTTACCGCCCGCGCGGCTCGGCCAATACCTATCACACCTCCAGCCCGTCGATGGACATCAGCAAGGCCTCCAATTTCGAGCGCTTCGTGTTCGACCTGGTCGGCCGCGACGCCGGGAAGGTGCGCGAGTTGTGGCGTAAGGTGGATGGCGGCAGGGCGTTCGACCTCAAGGCCGACGGCTACTTCCACAAGGTGTCCGATTACGGTTTCGTTTCCGGTTCGAGCAGTCACGCTCACCGCATGCAGACCATACGCGAGACCAGCGATAAATACGGCGTGACTATCGATACCCATACCGCCGACGGCCTTAAGGTCGCGCTTGAATACCGCGAAGCGGGCGTGCCCATGGTGGTGCTGGAAACGGCATTGCCCGCCAAATTCGAGGACGCCATTGTCGAAGCGCTGGGCCATAAGCCAGACCGGCCAGTGGACTTGGTCGGACTGGAAGACCTGCCACAGCGTTTTGATGTGATGGAAGCCGACGTCGAAGCGGTAAAGCGCTTCATCATCGCCAATATCTAGCTTGCCCGCGCGCCGATCTTTCGGGCGTTTAAATCGGACCTTGCAACGGAGCCTGACTGAACATGCAGCAATACCTCGACCTCATGCGCCACGTTCTGGATCACGGTCACCGGAAGGAAGACCGCACCGGTACCGGCACCTTGTCCGTATTCGGCTACCAGATGCGCTTCAATCTCGAGGACGGCTTTCCGCTGCTGACGACCAAAAAGGTGCATCTCAAGTCCATCATCCATGAGTTGCTGTGGTTCCTGCAGGGCAGCACCAATATTGCTTATCTCAAGGAAAATGGCGTCACTATCTGGGACGAATGGGCCGATGAAAACGGCAATCTGGGTCCGGTCTACGGCTACCAGTGGCGCAACTGGCCCAAGCCGGACGGTGGCCATATCGACCAGATCGCGCAGGTGGTGGAAGCCATCAGGAAGAATCCGGATTCGCGCCGGCTTATCGTCTCGGCCTGGAACGTGGCCGACATCGACAAGATGAAGCTGCCGCCTTGCCACGCCTTCTTCCAATTTTATGTTGCAGATGGCAAATTATCTTGCCAGCTTTATCAGCGCAGTGCCGATATCTTCCTCGGCGTGCCGTTCAACATCGCCTCCTATGCGCTGTTGACCATGATGGTGGCGCAGGTCTGCGGTCTCAGGGCCGGCGATTTCGTCCATACCCTGGGCGATGCTCATATCTATCTCAACCATCTGGAGCAGGTGCGCGAGCAGCTCGCGCGCACGCCGCGCGCTCAACCCAGCATGCGCATCAATCCCGCGGTACAAGACATCTTCGGCTTCCGTTTCGAGGATTTCACGCTGGAAAACTACGATCCCCATCCCGCCATCAAGGCGCCTGTCGCAGTCTGACATGATAAACCCGGCATAAGCCGGGCTTGGAGAGCCGCGGGCGATATGGCAGCACTATCGTCACTGCCATATCGCCCGCGGGGAGATGACTATTTCGGAATCCGCGCCGTTAAGAGGCGTGCGGTCTCGCTGTCGTGGCCGGCTGGCGCCGTTGGTGATAGCTGGTCTCGAGGTTCATGTACTCCAAATCCGCGCTGCTCGACTTGTATTGCGGTTGCGGCTTCTTGGCCGGCATCAGCCGGTCGCATTCGTTCTTGACCACGGAATAGCATTCGCAAGCGTGTTCTTCCAGTTCTTCGCGGTCGAGCACGGTAATATGCCCGCGTGCGTAATGGATGAGCCCGGCGGCCTGCAATTTGCGCGCGGCCTGGGTGACGCCTTCACGGCGTACGCCCAGCATGTTGGCGATATTCTCGTGCGTCAGGTCGAGATGGTTGGTCTGCAAGCGATCCAGACCCAGCAATAGCCTTCTGCACAATTGCTGTTCGATGGAATGATAGCGGTTGCAGACAGCGGTCAGCGACATCTGCGTGATCAGAGATTGTGTATAACGCAGCAGCAATTCCTGCAACGGTCCATGCTGCATGAGCTCCTTCTTCAGCATGCTGGCCTTGAGACGATACGCATGGCCGGCGCAGTTGACCACGGCTTGATTAGGCGTGGTATCCCCACCCATGGCCAGCGCGATGCCGACGAAGCCGTCATTGCCGGTAATGGCAATTTCCGCCGTATCGCCATTCTCGGTAACGTGCAACAGCGAAACGATACTGGTGGTGGGAAAATAGGCATGGCTTAGCCGTGCGCCGGAATCGCAAATTTCCGTTCCTTGTTCGAGAAAAATCGGTTCCAGGTTCGGCAGCAACTGCTCGTAATAATCTTCGGGCAGAAGCGCCAGCAAATGATTATGTTTCGGTGTGATCCATGAATCCATTTTGAATTTCCCTTTAGCTTGGTTTGAGATGACACGCAAAAAATGCTTTTATGAATTATCTGATCGTCTGAGGATCAGGGCTGTACAACCATAAAGCGCCAGCCAGCCGGCATGTGCTGCATGAAGCCGTGCGGGCTGCGCCAAAATCTTCAGGCCTTTACCAATACCGTGGCACGAGAAGGTACGCGTTGCGTCTCTCTGTAATAACGATCGACGTTTTTTTCACGGTATTGTTCCGAGAAATTGGTATTGTCGGTTTCGTTCATGGGGATGGTGCTGTTCTGAACCGTAGTGGCAGGCGCGCTGGGGATCAGTCCGGTGATGGCAGCGCTGCCGATGAGGCTGAAGACGGTCAGTGCGATGGCGGCAATGAGCACCATGGGATGAGTTTTGCGTAAGTGGTTCATTTTGCGTCCTGTTATTTGGATTTGTTGACGAATTTGAGAAGGCTCAGCTTTTGATAACCAAGCCGTTTTTGATTGAGCGAACGCCGGGAATGCCAGAGGCGATCTGCATGGCACGGCGTAACTGCAGCTGGTTATCGACAAAACCGCTGAGTATGACGTCGCCATGGTGTGTTTCGACGCTGATGTCGAGGCCGTGCATGCCGGCATCGCGAATCAGTTCGGCTTTGATCTTTGCCGTGACTGTGCTGTCGTCCAGATAGGTCTGGATGCGAGCTTGCTGTGCATGGCTCTTGAAAGCGTTGTATTCATCGACCGCCAAAACGCCATCGCCATTGAGATCGGCTGTTTTGAATCGGTTGGAGAAATCGACATCGATCACTGCCTCCTGCTGGCTGAGCAGGCGGTTATGGTTGGTGTCGAGTTTGTTGAATTCGGACTGGAGAGGCTTTTGAAAGATCTCATCCTCGGTGCCAAGCGCTCGCGCCTGTGCACTGGCACAGAGGGCGATGGCGGCGATAGAAGGTATCGCGCCGAGGTGGAACAGGTTGTTCGTATGGATTCTTTGCAATTTTTATACTCCACTTGAGATGACTGCAGTGAAGTAATGGCAAGCAACGTGCCAACTCTATAAAAGCTATTTCTTACAACGACTTACTGAAACTGAGCAGCGTAAGTGCCATAACAATTTGTCTCCTAATGGCGACGCTGCCGAGCTTATATTATTAACTTGCTGATTTATATGGAGAATAAGTGTCTTTTTTCCCCGACGTCTTATTCAACGCCGTCTTCCTTGAATAATGCGGGCGTCAATTCATGGCGTTGCAGCAACTTGTAGAACTCGGTTCGATTGCGCTGTGCCAGCCGGGCTGCCTGCGTGACGCTGCCGTTGGTGGCCTTGAGCAGCTTGACCAGATAGTCGCGCTCGAAATTCTTGCGCGCAGTTTCCAGCGGCACGAAACCGCCAATGTCATCCTGCAGCGCTTTTTGTACCAGCGTGGCGGGCACGAGTGGCGTTGTCGACAGCACCACGGTTTGCTCAACGATGTTTTGCAGCTGGCGGACGTTGCCCGGCCAAGGTGCCGCGATGAGCAATTCCATCGCTTCCGGCGCAAAACCGTTGAGGTTCTTGCCGTACTTGCGGCTTAACTGTTGCAGAAAGTTGTTGGCCAGCAATGAAATGTCTTCACGCCGGGCGGCCAGCGCAGGAATTTCGAGTCCGACGACATTGATGCGGTAATAGAGGTCTTCGCGGAATTTCCCCGACTTCATCTCTTCCGCCAGGTTGCGGTGGGTGGCGGAGATAACGCGCACGTCGATCGCGATATTCTGATTGGAACCAACCGGGCGCACGCTGCGTTCCTGTAGCGCGCGCAGCAGCTTGACCTGCAACGGCATCGGCATATCGCCTATTTCATCCAGGAACAGCGTGCCACCGTGTGCGCTCTGGAACAAGCCCTTGTGATCACGCAGGGCGCCGGTGAAGGCGCCCTTGCTGTGGCCGAACAGTTCGGATTCAAGCAATGCCTCCGGAATGGCACCGCAATTGATGGCAATGAAGGGCTGCGCGCGACGCGGGCTCGCTTCGTGAATTGCGCGTGCCAGCAGTTCCTTGCCGCTACCGCTCTCGCCCTGGATCAGGATGCTGGCATCGGATACTGCTACCAGCTTTGCCTCTCCGAGCAGGTTTTCCATATGCGGGCTGCGCGTAACGATGGCACTGCGCCAAGCCTGCGCATCGTTGTGGCCGCTGGCTGCATGCTCGCCGATGCCCATGCGCATGGCCGATTCGACCAGCTGCAGCAGCGATTTGCTGTTGAAGGGCTTGGTCAGGAAACCGAAAACGCCGCGCTGCGTCGCGCTGACGGCGTCAGGAATCGAACCGTGCGCGGTCAGCATGATCACCGGCAGAGTGGAGTCGTTCTGATGGATGGCATCGAACAGGGCAAAGCCGTCCATTTCCGGCATACGCAAATCGCTGATGACCAGTGTGGGCCGGTTGACCGATATCTGCGCCAGGGCTTCCTTGCCGTTTTCGGCCGAGGCGACTTCGTAGCCTGCAGCCTTGAGGCGCATACCCAGCAGGTTGAGGATGTCGGGATCGTCGTCGACAATCAGTATGCGGCGGGAAACCGCTCTTTCCAGGGTTTCTGGCATCACTTGCGCGTTCCTTGCTCACGATTGCCCAGAGAGCGCTCGATATTCTTGAGTTCGTCGAGCTTCTGCTGCAGATCGTCGGCGCGCAGCTGCTCATCGCGTGCTTTCTGTACCAGTTTGTGATTTTCTTCCTGGCTATCCTTGAGCTGCTTGGTCAGCGTCCTGCGCTCCCGGTCCCATTTTTTCTCGCGTTTTGTATCGCCTGCGGTGGGCGTGGCAGACTCCATGGAACTGCAATACTGGCTATTGACCAGGGTATAGAACATGGCCTTCTGCATCCGGCTTTCACGCGAATTTCCGCCGTCGAGTCGGGCCAGTTCTTTCTGCTGCGCCTCGCCTTGCAGCTCGAAAATACGTTCGGCTTCGCGCAACATGTTTTCATAGGACTGTGCAGATTCGGTGCGCGGTGGCTGGGATTTGGGTAACAGTGCGCAGGCATCGAGCAGGAGCAAGGCGCCGCAGGCGAGGACAATATGGACTTTTTTCATGATGATTCGATTTCTGACAATGTTGGGTACAACGGCAGGCTGACTAGAAAGTGCGCGCCGTGATCTGAAGGTAGCGCGGAAATTTTACCACCGTGTGCCTGTACATATTCCTTGGCGATCGACAGGCCGAGGCCGGTGCTGCTGACCAAGCTCTCGTAGTTGCCGCTGCCATGGTAGAAAGCTTCAAACAGCCGTTCGCGGTCTGCCGGCAGAATGCCCGGGCCATCGTCCAGTACTTCAATCACGGCAGTGCGCGCCGCCTGTTTGATGTTGACGCGTATGTGCCCGCCGCGCGGCGAATACTTGATGGCGTTCGACAGCAGGTTATCAAGCACGGTATGGATCTTTTCCCGGTCGCCGTGCAAGGCGACGTCGTGGACGTCGCGCCGGATCTCGATCTGCTTGTTCTGCAAGGTGAGTGTATAGCTGGCGACGATGTCTTCGAGCAACGCGATCAGGTCCACTTCCTGGATATTCAGCACTGGTTTCTGGAATTGTACGGCACTGTAGCTCAGCAGGTTTTCTATCATTTTCTGCAGGCGCATGCTGCTTTCGCGCAATATGCCGACAATTTCGCGCTGCTGCGGGCTCAATGTGCCGCCGACCTCATCGCTCAGCAGCTCGCTGCCTTCGCGGATCGCCGTCAATGGCGTCTTGAGTTCATGCGATACATGGCGCATGAAGCGCTGCTTCTGCTGGTCGAGCTCCTGCAATTGCGCGCGCAGCCAGTTCAGCCGTTCGCCGAGGATGCGCAGATCACCCGGCCCGTCGATGTCGATGTCGTCGTCGTAACGGCCTTCGCCCAACAGCCGAATGGCTGCATCCATGTGGCGTATGGGCTGGGCCACGAGAAAGGTGATGACAATGGCGACCAGCAGCGCCACCGGCACCAGGATCAGCGTATGCGAAAGCAGTATCTTCTGCGTACGCTCGGCCGTTTCTGCAAGCACAGTAGATTCGACGTCGATGAGCTGGTTGTTCTGCGCCAGCAGCTCCTGGGCGCGGTTGGAGAGATCGATGAAGCGCTCGATGATGGTCTGTGCTACCAGGATTTCGGGCGCCGACGACATGATCTCGCGGTAGAGCACGGTTTCGCGCTTGGACAGAGCGTCGAGACTGGCGAGCTGGGACTTGCTCGGCGCCAGCGTTTTAAGTTCATTGATGGCGATGCTGAAGGTTTCGTGGGACTTCTTGTAATTGTCCAGCAACATGCGGTCGTTCAGCACGAAATACTGACGCGCGCTGCGTTCCATCTGCGTCAGCTGTTCCACCAGTACGCGGCTGGTGCGCGAGGCCTGCACCGCTTCGGTTACCTTGCCGCGGCTTTGCGCCGCCAGCCGGTCGAGATAGAGCGCGGCATTGCCGAAAGCGAACAGCAACGGCAGCATGGCGAGTGCAAAACCGATCAGCAACAGCTTAAGAAAAGATTTTGGATAAGCGATACGCAATTTTCTCAGCCCCGTATAATCGGCCCTTATGACTTGTCTCTCCCTGATCGCGGCGGTTGCCCGTAATCGTACTATCGGCCTGAACAATAATTTGCCTTGGCATCTGCCGGAAGACCTCCGGCATTTCCGCGCGTTGACTACGGGGCATCATATCATCATGGGCCGCAAAACCTACGAGTCGCTGGGCCGTTTATTGCCGGAACGCAGCACGGTCATTGTTACGCACAACACGGAATATGCCGTCGCCGGCGCTGTGGTGGCGCATACACTGGAGCAGGCGCTGGAAGCCAGTGCGGGTGATGACGAGGCTTTTATCATCGGCGGCGCCAGGCTTTACCAAGACGGGCTGAAGCTGGCGCAGAAGATGTATATCACCGAGATCGATGCGGATTTCGCCGGCGATGTTTTTTTTCCGGAATTCGATCTTGCCGAATGGCAGGAGGCCAGGCGCGAACCACAGGTCAGCGCGCAAGGCCTGCCGTTCGCCTATGTCATCTACGAGCGAAAAACCGGGCGCTAGCTGTTCGAGCCGTTACCCGGCTACGCAATCGACGAAATAGCGCGCCTTGCCGTCGACTACTTCCTTGACCAGGCCATGGATGTCGGTTTCAAAGCCCGGGAAGCGTTCGTTGAATTCACGTGCGAACTTGAGGTAGTTGATGATCTTGTGGTTGAACTGCTCACCCGGAATCAATAGCGGAATACCGGGCGGGTAGGGCGTCAGCAGCACGGCCGTGACACGGCCTTCCAGATCGTCGATTAATACGCGGTCGATTTCGCGGTGCGCCATTTTGGCAAAGGCATCCGCCGGCTTCATGGCTGGAACCATATTGGACAGATACATTTCCGTTGTGAGCCGCGCCACGTCGTTGGCCTTGTAGACGCCATGAATCTGGTTGCACAGGTCGCGCAGGCCGATCTTCTCGTAACGCGGATATTTCTGTACAAACTCCGGTAGCACACGCCACAACGGCTGGTTCTTGTCGTAGTCGTCCTTGAACTGCTGCAGCGCGGTCACCAGCGTGTTCCAGCGGCCCTTGGTGATGCCGATGGTGAACATGATGAAGAACGAGTAGAGACCGGTCTTCTCGACGATGACGCCATGCTCGGCCAGGTACTTGGTAACGATGGCGGCCGGAATGCCGATGGTTTCGTCGAAGTCGCCTTCAACGTCGAGCCCCGGCGTGATGACGGTCGCCTTGATCGGATCCAGCATGTTGAAGCCCGGTTCCAGCCCGGTGAAACCGTGCCAGCGCTCGCCCGAAGTCAGCATCCAATCCTCGCGCTCGCCTATGCCTTCTTCGGCCAGGTAATCCGGACCCCAGACCTTGAACCACCAGTCGGTGCCCCATTCCTCATCGACCTTGCGCATGGCGCGGCGGAAGTCGAGCGCCTCCATGATCGATTCCTCGACCAGTGCGGTGCCGCCCGGCGGCTCCATCATGGCAGCGGCGACATCGCAGGAGGCGATAATGGAATATTGCGGACTGGTGGAAGTGTGCATGAGGTAGGCCTCATTGAACACATCGCGGTCGAGCTTGTGCTGCTTGGCGTCCTGCACCAGGATCTGCGACGCCTGGCTCAAACCGGCCAGCAGCTTGTGCGTGGACTGGGTGGAGAACACCATGGTCTCCTCGCAGCGTGGGCGGTCGGCACCGATGGCATGGTAGTCGCCGTAGAAGTCGTGGAAGGTGGCGTGCGGCAGCCAGGCCTCGTCAAAATGCAGGGTGTCGATATGACCGTCGAGCATGGTCTTGATGGTCTCGACGTTGTAGATGATGCCGTCATAGGTGCTCTGCGTCATCGTCAGCACGCGCGGTTTCGATTTGACGCCGCGCGCGAACGGATTGGCGTCGATCTTTTTCTGGATGTTCTCGGGCTTGAATTCGTCGAGCGGAATCGGGCCGATGATGCCGAAATGATTGCGCGTCGGCATCAGGAACACCGGGATCGCGCCGCAAAGGATGATGGAATGCAGCACCGACTTGTGACAGTTGCGGTCGACGACGACGATGTCGCCCGGCGCCACGGTGGAGTTCCAGACAATCTTGTTCGAAGTCGAAGTGCCGTTGGTGACGAAATACAGGTGATCGCAATTATAGATACGTGCCGCGTTGCGCTCGGAAGCCGCTACCGGACCGGTGTGGTCGAGCAACTGGCCGAGTTCGTCGACCGCATTGCAGACGTCGGCGCGCAGCATGTTTTCGCCGAAGAACTGATGGAACATTTGCCCCACCGGCGACTTGAGGAAGGCGACGCCGCCCGAGTGGCCCGGGCAGTGCCACGAGTACGATCCGTCGGCGGCATAATGCGTGAGCGCGCGAAAGAACGGCGGCGCCAGGCTGTCGAGATAGGTGCGCGCCTCGCGCAAGATGTAGCGCGCGACGAACTCCGGCGTATCCTCGAACATATGGATGAAGCCGTTGAGTTCGCGCAGGATCTCGTTCGGAATATGGCGCGAAGTGCGCGTTTCACCGTGCAGGAAAATCGGGATTTCTTCGTTGCGGAAGCGGATCTCGTCGACGAACAGGCGCAGGTTGTCGAGCGCCTCCTGCGAGCCTTCGATGAACTCCTCGTCGTCGATCGACAGGATGAAGGCCGAGGCACGGCTCTGCTGCTGGGCGAACGAGGTGAGGTCGCCGTAGCTGGTGACACCCAGCACCTCGAAGCCTTCGTCCTCGATCGCCTTGGCCAGTACGCGGATGCCGAGGCCGGAAGAGTTTTCGGAGCGGAAATCCTCGTCGATGATGACGATGGGGAAGCGGAATTTCATGCGGCTACCTCGATTCGATTAACAGCGATGCCTTTGCACCATGTGCCAGATTAGCAGTTCGTGCGGCTGCCGAATGTTTGTTCGACGACCTTGCCGATGGTAGGCATGGGATGTGGCGTCAGATTTTCGGCAGTGTGACGCCGACCTGGCCCTGGTATTTGCCGCCGCGATCCTTGTACGAGGTTTCGCAGACATCGTCTTCGTCAGCTTCGAAGAACAGTACCTGGGCGCAGCCTTCGTTGGCGTAGATTTTGGCCGGCAGCGGTGTGGTATTGGAGAATTCCAGCGTGACGTAGCCTTCCCACTCGGGCTCGAACGGCGTCACGTTGACAATGATGCCGCAACGCGCATAGGTCGATTTGCCGAGGCAGACGGTCAGCACATTGCGCGGAATACGGAAATATTCCACGGTGCGTGCCAGCGCAAACGAGTTGGGCGGAATGATGCAATAGTCGGCGGTGACTTCGACGAAGGAGTTGGGGTCGAAATTCTTGGGGTCGACGATGGTGCTGTTGAGATTGGTGAACAGCCTGAATTCGCTGGAACAGCGGATATCGTAGCCGTAGCTCGACGTGCCGTAGGAAACCATGCGCTGGCCATCGGCCGACAGCTTGACCTGGTTCGGCTCGAACGGCTCTATCATGCCGTGCTGCTCCGCCATGCGGCGTATCCATTTATCGGATTTGATGCTCATCGGTAAGATCGGCTAGCGAGTCAAAATGAAACGCATTATAAAGGCGTTTTCGCGTAGCGGGAGGAAAAATCGCGTCTATCGCCGCGGTGAAGACCCGGTCCGGCTTGCGTCCGAACCGGGTGCGGGTTTACTGCGGCAACGCGTCTCCGCCAAGGGTGATGGAGTAGCGCCAGAATTGATCCTCGCGCTCGAAGATGATCTTCGATGCAGCGGGATCGCGGCTACCGGCGGGATATTGATGTACCGGTTGCTTGTCTTGGGTCCAGGCTTCGATGACGGGATCCACCAGACGCCATTGCGCTTCCACTTCGCTGATGTGCAGGTATTGCGAGTTATCGCCTTCCATCAGGTTAAGCAGCAGCGCCTCGTAGGCATCGATGGTTTCGTCGCCGGGCTGGCGATTGGCACCGTCGAGCTCAATCGTACGCGTGGCGATGTCAAGGCCGGGAATCTTGGACTCGATTTCCATCTTGATGCATTCGCGCGGCTGAATGCCGATGATGATCCAGTTCTGATGCTGGCCGGCACCCAGCTGTAGCGGCGCCTTCTTGAAACGGATGGCAATACGCGTATCAGCTTCATGCAGGCGCTTGGCGGTGCGGATATAGAACGGTACGCCTTGCCAGCGCGGGTTGTCGATGAACAGCTTGAGCGCGGCATAGGTTTCAACCACGCTGCTACTGTTGCCCAGTTCCTCCAGATAGCCCGGCACCTTTTCGCCGTTGATTTCACCGGAAGCGTATTGCGCACGGAAGGCGTTGTGCTCGAGATCGTTCACGGGAATCGGCCGGATCGCTTCCAGCACCTTGATCTTCTCGGCGCGAATGGCGTCAGGTGTCAGTTCCTTCGGCATTTCCATCGCCGTCAGCGCCATGGTCTGCAGGATGTGGCTCTGGATCATGTCGCGCAAGGCGCCGGTGGCATCATAGAATTGCGTGCGTTCGCCGACGCCGAGTTGCTCGGTGTTGGTGATCTGCACGTGGTCGATGTAGTCCTTGTTCCAGATCGGCTCGAGCACGGTGTTGGCGAAGCGCTGCAGCATGATGTTCTGCAGTGCCGATTTGCCAAGGTAGTGGTCGATGCGGTAGATCTGGCTTTCCTTGAGATGCTTGGTGATCGAGGCCTGCAGCTCTTGAGCCGACTTGAGATCGGTGCCGAACGGCTTCTCGATGACGACGCGGCGCCAGTGGCCGCCCGTTTCATCCGTCAGGCCGGCGCCGGCCAACTGGTCGACGACCTGGGCAAAATCCGATGGCCGTACCGACAGGAAAAAAGCGAAGTTCTGCGGGAATACCTTGGTGTCCGACAGTCTAGCCTTCAGCTTGTTGAAGGCATCGGGATCGGTCGGAGGGTTGGCGTGATAGTGATTGCGCGCGATGAAGCGCTCGAACACCTTCTGGTCGTAGCCATTCTTGAACTTCGCATCCAGCATGCCCTTGATGTCGGCCAGCCAGTCCTCGCGCGACACTTCGCCGCGGCCTACGGACAGGATGGCCATGTTGTCCGGCAGGCGGCCGGCCTGGTCCAGGCGGAATAGCCCGGGCATGAGCTTGACCCGCGACAGGTTGCCGCTGGCGCCGAACAGCACCAGCGTAGATGGATCTATCTGATTCATGCGTTGATCTTTCCGTTTAGTGTTTCTTGACGACGTGACCACCGAAAGCATTGCGCATCATCGACAGCAGGCGGTAGCTGTAGCCGTCGTCGTCCTGGCTGGCGAAACGCATCTGCAGCGCGATCGACAGCACCGGTGCGGCGACGCCTTGCTCCACGGCCTCGACGACGGTCCAGCGACCTTCGCCCGAGTCGGCGACATAAGGTGCGACTTCGCCAAGGTCCTGGTCATGCTTGAGCGCTTCGGCGGTCAAGTCCAGTAGCCAGCTGCGTACGACGGAACTGTGACGCCACAGTTCGGTGACCTGTGCGAGGTCGAGGTCGAATTCTTCCTTGCCCTTGAGCAGATCCAGGCCTTCCGCCAGTGCCTGCATCATGCCGTATTCGATACCGTTATGGATCATCTTGGTGAAATGGCCGGAACCGACGGGGCCTACGTGTGCCCAGCCGCGATCGGCGGCGGGAGCCAGTGCCTGCAGTACGGGTTCCATGACCTTGGCGACTTCAGGGGTTGCGCCGACCATGAGGCAGTAGCCGTTGTCGAGGCCCCAGATACCGCCCGAGGTGCCGGCATCCATGAAGCCGATACCGTGTTCGGCCAGCATTGCACCGCGGCGTTGGCTATGCTTGTAGTTCGACTTACCGCCGTCAATGATGATGTCGCCCTTGGACAGCATGGGGATCAATTCCTGGATCTGGTCTTCGGTGGGGGCGCCGCTAGGGAGCATGAGCCAGACGATGCGCTGGCCAGAGAGTTTGCTCACGGCATCTTCGACCGACTTGGCGCCGACCATGCCTTCTTTTGCCACGAGCAGGTTGACCGCGTCTGCGCTGCGGTCGTAACCGACGACCTCGATGCCGTGGCGCAACAGACGCGTCGTCATGTTGCCACCCATTTTACCTAAACCTACCATTGCCAGTTTCATTCGATTTTCCTTGATAAGGATGATGTGTCATCATCTCTGGTTGAGAGAAATAATTTTTGGTTCGCTTTTTAAGCAGGCAGAACCTTTAAATTATACCGTTAAAGGCAGTAAACTTCATGCACAAGCTAAACACCATGCAAAAACCGGTCCAACTTACCGTCGCCAACCAGCAGCGCACGCGCTGGCTGGAATTTGACAACCAGCAAGCCATCAATGAGACGGCTGCGGCACGCGTGCTGCAGGCAGCACAAGAGGCCATCGCCAGCCGTGGCCGCTTCCTGCTCGTACTTGCCGGCGGCAGTACGCCCAAAAGCGTCTATGCGCTGCTGCGTGACGCCGAAGCCGATTGGGCGCACTGGCATATTTACTACAACGACGATCGCTGCCTGCCTGTCGATCATCCCGATCGCAACAGCCTGATGGCCGAGCAAACCTGGCTCGATCACGTTGCTATCCCGAAAGCGCAAGTCCACGCGATTCCCGCTGAACTGGGTCCGGTGGCAGGTGCGCAGTCCTATGCGGAAACGCTGGCCGGCTTGCCGGAATTCGACCTGGTGCTGCTCGGCCTCGGTGAAGACGGTCACACCGCCAGCTTGTTCCCGGGCCAAACTTGGGACGACAGCGTCGACGCTTTCCCGGTATTCGACGCGCCCAAGCCGCCGCCGGAGATGCACCCC
>CBILOJ010000026.1:0-14189 GCA_966238525.1 uncultured Methylophilaceae bacterium
CCGTGTTCGGTCTGGATCAATACGCCACAGCCCACACCGCAATAGCAACAGGCCGACTTTGTTTCCTCTATCGTCAATTACAGCTCCAGATAAACGGTGTCGTTTTCCACTTTCACCACAAAACAAGCCGTGTGTCCCTCGTCGGGTTCCTGGGCACGGCCGTCGACCAGGCTGATCTGCCAGGCATGCAACGGACAGGCGACCCTGTCGCCGTAGACGATGCCCTGCGACAACGGTCCGCCCTTGTGCGGGCAGGCATTGTGCAGTGCGAATACACGGTCGTCCTCGGTGCGGAACACGGCAATTTCGCCGCGGGCACTGTGCACGACGCGCGAGCCCAGGCGCGGGATATCGGATAGGGCGGAGATTTTGGTCCAGTTACTCATACATCCTCTTTCATGAAACGACGAACAGATAAAGCAGCCAGAAATTGGCAGTCAGTGAGAACAGTGCGATCCATTGCCATTTGGCCAGCCGCGCCCTGGCGATTAGTGGCGTGCGCAGCGGCGCCGGCAGCGGTTTCAGCTCGCCATGCTCGAGCGCAAGCAGCATTTCCTCGGCGGTTTCGAAACGTAATTGCGGATCGCGTGAGATGGCCTTGAGTACAATGTTTTCCAGCCATTGCGGAATATCGGGCCGGTAGCGCGTGGGCGGTATGGCATCGCCGAAGCGTGGGCGCTGAAAAGGCTCGATCTCGCCATGGGGATAACGCCGCGTCAGCAGGTGATAGAGCACGACACCGGCGGCGTAGATGTCGCTCGCGTTACCGGCGCCGCTCGCTTCAAACAGCTCCGGCGCCATATAGCTGGGCGTGCCCGCATTGCCCAAGCCGGTCGGGATGCCGGAATGGACACTGAGCGCCACGCCAAGATCGAGTATGCGCAAGCGTTCATCCTGGCCGAGATGAATATTGGCCGGCTTGAGGTCGCGATGCACGATATTGAGTCTATGCAGCGCGCCCAGGCCACGCATGAGCTCGATGCCGATGCGTGTGGTCTCGGTCACGGTGAAATGATGGCCGCTATCCAGCTTCTGCTGCAGCGTGGCGCCTTCGTGCCAGCTCATCACGTAATACAACCGATGGCGCCGGTCGGCGGCCAGCGGCAGCACTTGCGGCACGTAATTCGATACTACGCGCTTGGCCAGCCATTCCTCGTTGAGCAGGGCCTGACAGCTATCGGCGTCATCGGCCAGCAGCGGCGACAGCGTCTTCAATGCCAGCAGCTGGCCGTTCAGGCGGTTACGCACCTTGTAGATCAGGCTGGTGCGCGATTCATGCAGCAGGGCGAGGATTTCGAAATCGTCGATCGGCTCGCCCGGTTTGAGTCGCGGCGGCGGCACCAGATGGCGGTCGCCGGCGAGCAGGGCCGCCAGCGTATCTTCGCCCGGCGTTTCCACGCGTACGACCATCGCCGTGACATTGTCCTGGCCGCCCTGCGCCAAGGCCGATTGCGTCAGATGATCGCTGATCATCTGCGGATTATCGAATTTCATCAGCGCTTCGTGCACGGCCTTCTGCCCCAGCGTTTCCCACACGCCATCGCTCATCAGTGCGAACACGTCGCCCGCCTGCAATTCGCCCGCAGCGTAATCCACGGCCAGATGCTGATCCAGGCCCACCGCGCGCTTCAGTACATGGCGCATATCGGGCCGATGCCAGACATGATCGGTGGTGAGCTGGGTCAAGACTTGATGGCGCAAAAGATAGATGCGCGTATCGCCGATGTGGGCCAGGTAGTAGCGGCGGCCGCGTAGCACCAGCAGCGACAAGGTGGTCGCCATGCCGGCAAGATCATGATGTGCCGTGGCCTGTGCCAGCAGCCAGCGGTTGGCCGCGGTCAGCACTTTGTCCAGCGCCGCATGCGTTTCCCAGGTATCGGGCGTGGCATAGTAATCGGACAGCACGCTGCGCATGGTCATCTCGGCCGCCTCGCGACCGCCGGCATTGCCGCCGACACCGTCGGCGACGGCGAAGATGGCGCCTTTGGTCGCCAGCTGCTCGCGGTCCGGCGTAACGATGCCGCAGTAATCCTCATTGCGCGCACGGCGTCCGGTCAGGCTGCTATGGCCCACGGCGAGTTGTAGCCCCATCGTGATATGCCCGTCCACTTAAGGGCTCAGATCTTGGCCGAGGTCATGACGGCCGAGCCCCAGGTGGTGCGCCAGCGCGTCTTGACGCCGGACAGGCCAAGGATGGCGAGCAGGCCGAGGCCGGCGAAGATCAGCAGGCCGATCTGATAGCTGCCGGTGAGCTGCTTGCTCCAGCCCAGGCTGGCAGCCAGGTAGAAGCCGCCGATGCCGCCCGCCATGCCGACGAGGCCGGTCATGACACCGATTTCCTTGCGGAAGCGTTGCGGTACGAGCTGGAACACCGCGCCGTTGCCCATGCCGAGCGCCGCCATGGCAATCATGACCACGACCAGGGTCAGCATCAGGTTATGCAGGCCAAGGCTCATGAACAGCAGGAAGGTGCTGGCGACGGCGTACATCGCGAGTAGCGTGCGTATGCCGCCGATGCGATCGGCAATGAAGCCGCCGAGCGGCCGCACCAGCGAGCCGGCGAATACGCAGGCGGCGGTGAAGTAGCCAGCTACTACCGGACTCAGGCCATACTGGTCGTTGAAATAAATGGTCAGCGACGAAGCGAGGCCGACGAAGCCGCCGAAGGTCACGCTGTAGAAGAACATGAACCACCAGGCGTCCTTGTCTTTCAATATTGCCAGGTACTGCGTCAGCGACTGCGCAGCCGGCGTATTGGGTGCGTCCTTGGCGTTCAGGGCATAAATGAACAGCACCAGCAGCAGAGGAATCAGCGCCAGGCCGAACACATTGTTCCAGCCATAGGCCAGGGCCAGGCTGGGCGCGAACAGCGCGGCAAACACCGTGCCCGAATTGCCGGCACCGGCGATACCGAGCGCCGTACCCTGGTGTTCTGGCGGGTACCAGCGCGAAGCCAGCGGCAGCGCCACAGCGAACGATGCGCCGGCGAAGCCGAGGAACACGCCCAGCAGCAGCGCCTGTTGGAAACTATGAATGCCATGGATCCAGGCCACCAGCAGTGCGCTGATGACGATGGCCTGGCCGAGAAGCCCGGCCTGGCGGGGCTTGATCTGGTCGACCAGCACGCCCATGACGATACGCAGCAGCGCGCCGGCTAATACCGGCGTTGCCACCATCAGGCCTTTCTGCGCCGGTGTCAGGGCCAGATCGGCCGCGATCTGCACCGCGAGCGGGCCCAGCAGCACCCAGACCATGAAGCTCAGGTCGAAATAGAGAAATGCCGAGAACAGCGTGGGCTTGTGTCCAACCTGCCAGAAGCCTGGTTTCATAATTTTTCCTAAAACACTTTGTGATTCTGCTTACTCAATTCGTCATTCCGGCTTTCGCCGGAATGACGGGCTAAACGGCAATCGTTTCGAATTCCGTATGCGCTTCGCGCTTCTCCACGCGTTCGGCCCACGGATTGGCTTGGCCCTGCAGCGCATACAGCAGGCGCTCATAGGCGGCACGGCGGCCTTCCGCATTCTCGACCACGCGTTTCTTGACGTAGTCGAGGCCGACGCGGTGCAGCCAGTGCACGGTACGGTCCAGATAGCGCGCTTCCTCGCGGTAAATCTGGATGAAGGCGCCCGAATATTCCAGCACCTCGTCGTGCGTCTTCACCTTGCACAGGAACTGCGCGACCTCGGTCTTGATGCCGCCATTGCCGCCGACATAAATTTCCCAGCCCGAATCGACGCCGATGATGCCGACGTCCTTGATGCCGGATTCAGCGCAATTGCGCGGGCAGCCGGAGACGGCGAACTTGACCTTGTGCGGTGCCCACATGTGGTCGAAGGCTTTTTCGATATCGATGCCCATCTGCGTCGAATCCTGCGTGCCGAAGCGGCAGAATTCGGAGCCGACGCAGGTCTTCACCGTGCGGATGCCCTTGGCATAGGCGTAGCCCGACGGCATGTCGAGGTCCTTCCACATGTCGACCAGCTGCTCGCGCTTGACGCCGAGCAGGTCGATGCGCTGGCCGCCGGTGACCTTGACCATGGGAACTTCATATTTCTCGGCCACGTCGGCGATCTTGCGCAATTGATCGGGCGTGGTGACGCCGCCATACATGCGCGGCACCACGGAATAGGTGCCGTCCTTCTGGATGTTGGCGTGCACGCGCTCGTTGATGAAACGCGACTGCGGATCGTCCTCGGCCTCATGCGGCCAGGTCGAGATCAGGTAGTAGTTGAGCGCGGGCCGGCAGGTGGCGCAGCCGTTGGGCGTGCGCCATTCCATGCCGCGCATGGCGTCGGGAATGTTCAGGTACTTGTGCTGGCGGATTTCCTCGCGCACTTCCTCGTGGTTCTTGTCGGTGCAGCCGCAAACCGCCTTGGCCGTAGGCGGCGGCGCATAGCCGCCGCCGAGGGCGGAAGCCATGATCTGCTCGACCAGGCCCGTACACGAGCCGCAGCTGGAGCCGGCCTTGGTCTGCTTCTTGACCTCGTCCAGCGTGAACAGGCCTTTTTCCTTGATTGCCTTGACGATGGTGCCCTTGCACACGCCGTTGCAGCCGCAGACCTCCATTTCGTCGGTCATGCTCGACGCCTTGTCCTGGCCCTGATGGCCGGTGTTGCCCAGGCTGTCCTGGCCGAACATCAGGTGGTCGCGGATCTCGTTGATCGATTTGCCGTCGCGCAGCAGCTGAAAGTACCAGGAGCCGTCGGTGGTATCGCCATAGAGCACGCTGCCGACGATCTTGTCGTCCTTGATCACGAGCTTCTTGTAAACGCCGCCGACCGCATCGTGCAGCACGATCTCCTCGCTGTCGTCGTCGCCGCTGAAGTCGCCGGCCGAGAACAGGTCGATGCCGGTGACCTTGAGCTTGGTCGAGGTGACCGAACCCTTGTACTGGCCGATGCCGAAGTTGGCGAGATGGGTGGCGCAGACCTTGGCCATCTCGAACAGCGGCGCCACCAGGCCGTAGGAAATGCCGCGGTGCGCCACGCATTCGCCGACGGCATAGATGCGTGGATCATAGGTTTGCAACGTGTCGTTGACGACGATGCCGCGGTTGCAATAGATGCCGGCCGATTCGGCCAATGCGTAATTGGGGCGGATGCCGACCGCCATGACGACGAGATCGGCCTCGATTTCCACGCCGTCGGTGAAACGGAGGCCAGCGACGCGACCGCGTTTGCCCATGAGTTCCCGCGTATCCTTCTGCATCAGGAACTTGATGCCCTTGGCTTCCAGTGATTTTTGCAGCATGCGGCCGGCCGTGCGGTCGAGCTGGCGCTCGAGCAGCCAGTCGCTGCGGTGCACCACGGTGACGTCCATGCCGCGGATCAGCAAACCATTGGCCGCTTCCAGGCCAAGCAGGCCGCCGCCGATGACCACGGCTTTCTGGTGGCGATTGGAAGCGGCGACCATGGCGTCGACATCTTTGATGTCGCGGAAACCGATGACGCCCTGCAAGTCCTTGCCCGGGATCGGCAGCATGAACGGCTTGGAGCCGGTGGCGATCAGCAGCCGGTCATAGTCGGCGCTGATGCCGTCCTCGGCATAAACGAAGCGGCGCGCACGGTCGATGCGATTGATGTATTTGCCCGTATGCAGCGTGATGCCGTTTTCGGCATACCACTCGCGGCTGTTGAGTACGATGTCGTTGATGGTCTGCTCGCCAGCGAGCACGGGCGACAGCATGATGCGGTTGTAGTTGGGGTGGGGCTCGTCGCCGAACACGGTGATGTTGTAGGCGTCCGGCGCGATCTTGAGCAACTCCTCGATGGTGCGCATGCCAGCCATGCCGTTGCCGATGACTACCAGGTTCATTTTCTTCACTTTGATTCTCCTCGCTGCTGCTGTTCGGGGCCGATGGCCCTTGATGTCTATCTGTTGTTATGCGGCGGCCTGCAGTCCGCTCGACGCTGCGCTCTGCGCCAGTGCCGCCACTTGTCCGATGACTACGATGGCCGGGCTGCCGAGACCTTCCCGTGCTACCGCTTGCGGCAACTGGCGCAGGGTGCATGCCACATGCCGCTGGTGCTGCAGCGTACCGTTCTGGATTGCCGCGGCCGGCATATCGCCGGCAAGGCCGGCGGCCAGCAGTTCGGCGACGATGGTGTCCAATTGCTGCATGCCCATATAGATGGCGAGCGTGGTGCCACCGGCAGCCAGCGCGGCCCAATTGGGATACCGGCCATCCTGGGTGTGGCCGGTGACAAAGGTGACGCCGTGGGTAGCGCCGCGATGCGTCACCGGGATACCGACGGCGGCTGGTGCGGCGATGCCGCTGGTGATGCCCGGTACGATTTCCACCGACACCCCCGCGGCCCGCAAAGCCAGCATTTCTTCACCGCCGCGGCCGAACAGGAACGGGTCGCCGCCCTTGAGCCGGGCCACGATGCGGCCCTGGCGGGCGAGCCGGATCATGAGTCGGTTGATGAAGGTCTGCGGCGTCGATTTGCAGCCGCCGCGCTTGCCGACGTGAATCACACGCGCCTGCAGTGCGTGGCCTAGCAGTTCGCGGTTGACCAGATCATCGACGAGCACGACCTCGGCCGTCTGCAGGGCCTTGATTGCCTTCAGCGTAATCAGGTCCGGATCGCCGGGGCCTGCGCCTATGAGAAAAACTTGAGTTGCCATGATTGCCGTAGAAAAAATGATTGCGTCCTACCAGCATCAGCAAATAGTGTGCCTGCGCAAGAATGTCTTGTATTTCTAGTGGGTTGAGAGCGGCTTGCGGAATTCAGGGGGCCACCGCCGCCTTATTCGGGTGCCCATGCACCACTGGTCTGATTCAGCATGGTGCATGCAGGACCGGCATAGATAGGCGTACGCTAGAAGGTATACATCATGGTGAGCCAGATTTTTTTTGTATCGGGCTTACGCGCCAGTCCGGCCTGCCGGTCGCCTTCCTTGAAATGGGCGTACTCGAGCTTGGCCTGTAGCTTGGCGTTGACGGCATAAGCGACGCCGAGGTCGAGCTCCTTGCCGTAGGTCAGATCGCCTTCGTCCGACTTGAACACATGGTATTCGCCCATAAGTTGCAGTGCAGTCAGCGGCTTGCCGCCGAAGCTCAGGTAACGGTCCTTGATGCCTGATGCCGGGGTAACCAGGAACAAATCAGCCCAGCCCTGGAACAGGTGATTGGTGCCGAACGGCGTCTGGAAGGCATAGCGTCCATCGTTGCTGGAAAGCAGTTCGTAGTCGAAGCGCGCATACCAGCTATTGAACATGGCGCCGCCGCCTAACCTGGCGTAGTAGGCATCGATGCGGCTATCGCCCTCAGCGTAGTCGGTCTGCCGCGCATATTCGACGGTGTAGGGTAGCTTCCAGGCGGCGCCAAGACCATGGCTCCCTTCCAGCCGCAAGCCCAGGCTTTTGCTGGATTGGTCGCTATCGGGACCGAAGACATTGGTTGGCGCTACTGTCGGGTTTTCGAAATTGGAGAAATAGCCGTAAGCGGTCAGTGCGGTCGCGGCCGACAGGCGATATCTGGCGTGAATGATATCGAGGTCGCCTTTGCGCTGTCGGCTGGACACCTGGCGGACGCGGTCGAAATGCGCGAAATAGAGTTCGGTCTCGGGCAGGCTGCTGTTGAGCAGCGAAACGCCGTCGAATACCTGCATGACCTGGCGAAAGCCGATGTCGCCGATGAAGCGTACGTTGTCGAGATTGACCTGCTGCCGGCCGATGCGAATGCGGGTAGCGGCGAGGCCGGTCCAGTCCAGGTAGAGCTGATTGACGGCGGTGAGGTCGGGATCGGCAATGATTGGATAATCGGCGCGCCCGGACTGCGGCAGGCCGCGGTCGCGCTCGTCGTAATCGTCCTGGAATTTCGCCACGTCGATGAGCTGTGCGCTCAAGCTGAAATCGTGAAAAGCGGCAGTCTGCCAGCCGACCAAGCTGCGCAAAGTCACGGCTTCGCCGGTTCGTGCGCGATTTTCCTGGTCCACGTTCTCGTAACGCAGGCGGAAGCTGGTCATGGCTTTGCCGTTCTTGACGGCATCGAGCAGATTGATCTCGGCATGCAGGCCGGCCGGCATTGCCCACAGGCAAGCTAGCAATAAGGGGCGGAAGTGCAGTTGCAGGCGTGCTGGCTGACGAAACATGACGGCTCCTGAAAGGGATAACAGGCTGGATGGAGCAACAGCCGTGCCCATTCGGGAGCGGAGATTGCAAGCGCTTGAATTAAAAGGTTAAGCGACAATGGTTGCCGCTTGATGTGAGGTTGCTGAATTGTGCATGCGCACCTACAAGGAGCGCATGCACTCAATGATGAGGATCAGTCCCGCACGTCTTCGTGCAGGCCGAATTGCAGGCTGGCCAGCCTGGCATAAAGGCCACCCATGTTGCGCAGTTCAGCCGCGGTGCCGGTTTCGACGATACGGCCGTGTTCCATGACGATGATGCGGTCGACCTGTTGCACCGTGGCGAGCCGATGCGCGATGACGAGGGTGGTGCGTCCCTGCATGGCGGCGTGCAGTCCTTGCTGTACCAGAATTTCCGATTCGGCATCGAGCGCGCTTGTCGCCTCGTCGAGCAGCAGCAGCGGCGCGTCCTTGAGAATGGCGCGCGCGATGGCAATTCTTTGCCGCTGCCCGCCCGACAACCGCGTGCCGCGCTCGCCGAGAAAGGTGTCGTAGCCTTGCGGCAGGCGGCCGATGAATGCGTCAACCTGGGCCGCACGCGCCGCCATCATGACCTCGGCATCGCTGGCATAGGGCCGGCCGTAGCGTATGTTTTCCATGGCGCTCGAGGAAAAGATGACCGGATCCTGCGGCACCACGGCGATCAGGGCGCGCAAATCTTCCAGGCTCAGCGTGCGTATATCCTGGCCGTTGATGGCTATGCTGCCGGTGGAAACATCGTAAAAGCGCAGCAGCAGCTGGAACAGCGTGGTCTTGCCGGCGCCGGACGGGCCGACCAACGCCACGGTTTCGCCGGCTGCCACGTGCAGGGAGACATTGTCGAGCGCATGGATGCCGGGTCGGGCCGGGTAGCTAAAGCCGACATGGTCGAGCCGGAGCTCGGCGCGTGTATTGTCGCGCATGCTTTGCGTTTGTGCCGGCGCGGCCACCGCCGCTTGCGCCTGCAGCAATTCGAGCAGTCGCTCGGTGGCGCCCGCCGCGCGCATGATGTCGCCCCAAACCTCGGCCATGGTGCTGACGCTGCCCGCCACGACGATGGCATAGAGGATGAACGAGGCCAGCTCGCCGCCGGTCATGCTGCCATCGGCAACCTGGCGTGCGCCTACCCACAGCACGAAAATGATGGCGCCCATGACCGCAGCGATGATGATGGCGGTCAGCGCGGCGCGCACGCGTACGCGGCGGATGGCCGTGACGAAACTAGCTTCCACGCTGCTGCGGAAACGCCCGATCTCGCGCTGTTCCTGCGTATAAGCCTGTACCGTGGGAACGGCATTGAGGATTTCGCCGGCCAGGGCCGAGCTGTCGGCAATGCGGTCTTGCGATTCGCGCGACAGTTTTTTGACCGAACGCCCTATGGCCAGAATAGGCAGGATCAGCAGCAGCATGAGGCCGACATTGAGCGAGAACAGGTAGAAGCTCGTCACCGCGAGCATGGCCATGCCGCCGACGAACTGGAACAGGCTGCGCAGGCCCATCGAGACTGAGCTGCCGACTACCGTTTGCACCAGCGTGGTATCGCCGGTCAGGCGCGACAGCACTTCACCGGTTTGCAAGGTCTCGAAAAATTGCGGCGACTGGCCCAGTACGCGCGCGTAGACCGCACTGCGCAGATCGGCCGTGACTCTTTCGCCTATCCACGACACGGTGTAGTAGCGTGCCGCCACCGTCAGTGCCCAGAACAGGGCGAGTCCGAACAGCAGCGCGAAATGGCCGTTGAGGCCTAGCGAGGGCGCTAGCGTTGCGTGTGTATTTGCCGCATTTTGGCCGAAGCCGGAATCGATGAGGTCGCGGAAAGCCAGCGGTACCAGCAACAAGGTGGCCGAAGCCAGGCACAGCAGCACGAGCGCCTGGATCAGCTGCAGACGGTAAGGACGCAGATGGGGCCACAGCGCGCGCAGTGTGGCCAGGCGCTGCGCCGCATTCAAAGGGGTATCGGTCATGGGAGGCGTTCGTTCGGATTTTCCTCATGTTAGCACCATGTCGAAGGAATCGCTGGCGCGCGTACCGCTGCGGTAGCAGACCTGCTTGAGCGTAGCGACCATAAAAAACGGGAGCGATAGATAATCGCTCCCGTTGACTACAACGTCCGAACCTTAGCGGTTGCAGACGTACATCGTGACTTCAAAACCGAAACGCATTTCGGTTGCTTCTGGTTTGGTCCACATGGCAGGCCTCCTTGGCAAAGTTACAATCATTTAACATCGAGTAACACTAGGGTCTTGCATAGAACGCGTTACTAGGAGATGAACGTTCTGCAAGTTAGGAGTCCCGCAGTGGCTGGAAAATTCCCGTCTGAGCCTGCTCAAGTCCATGAATCCGGGCTCATGATTTCCATGAACCCGGCTGGGTTTAATAATTTCGTACCGGGCGGAACAGCTTGCCCAGATTGCGCCGGGCATCGACGGCCGAGGCATAGATGGTATGCGTGCCCAGACGCAAGTCGCCCATATCCCAGGTGTACGAGATCGGATCGCCATCGGTGCGTGCCACCACCTGGCCATCGACATACAGGTTCAGCCCGGTGACGGCGACATTGTCCGTGGCCGAGACATTGATGGTGACCTTGCCATCCTTGAATGACATGTAGTCCTGGCTGGGGCTGCTTATCGTGATTGCCGGTGCGGTTACGTCCTGCGTAGGCGTCGTGCTCGTACCGCCGGTCGAACCCGTGTCACCCGTCGTCGAACCTGTGGCGCCAGTAGAGGTCGTCGGCGTGTCGTCGTAGTTTTTCACCGAGCGGAACAGTTTGGTCAGGTTGCGCTTGGCATCGACGGCGGACACATAGATGGTATGCGTGCCCTTGCGCAAGCTGCGCATGTCCCAGGTGTACGAGATCGGCTCACCATTGGTGCGTACCACGGCTTGACCGTTGACATACAGGTTCAGACCGGTAACGGCGACATCATCTTTTGCCGAAACATTGATGGTCACCATGCCGTTGGCAAACTTCATGTTGTCCTGGGCCGGGCTGCTCATCGTGATCACTGGCGCAGTGGTTTGCGTAGGCGTCGTGCCCGTGCCGGCCGTCGAATCTGCGTCGCCAGTAGAACCTGTGTCGCCACCTGTTGAACCCGTGCCCCCCGTTGTACCTGTGTCACCGGTAGAACCTGTGCCACCCGTTGAACCCGTGTCGCCTGTCGACGTCGTCGGCGTGTCGTCGTAGTTTTTCACCGAGCGGAACAGCTTGGTCAGGTTGCGCTTGGCGTCGACGGCCGACACATAGATGGTATGCGTGCCCTTGCGCAAGCTGCGCATGTCCCAGGTGTACGAGAGTGGCTGACCGCTGGATTGAGCGACGAGCTGGCCATTGGCATACAAGTTGAGACCGGTGACGGCGACGTCATCTTTTGCCGAGACATTGATGGTGACGATGCCGCTGGCAAACTTCATGTTGTCCTGGGCCGGGCTGGACATCGTGATGACGGGTGCAGTGGATTCAGTGCTGGGGGCCGATGGCGCACCGGCAAACTCGAACGCGCCTATGTCGTAAGGATTGTCGGTCTTGCGCAGCGTCGTCGCATAGTCATCGGTCACGGCGCTGATGACCATGCCGGTATCGATGAGGGGGCTGGTGGATTGCATGCCATAGTTGGCCGCCGGACCTGCCTGCGTCGAGGCGGTCACCAGCGATGGGAAAGGTACGACGAACTTGGGATCGGCGCTGATGCTGTGCTCGTCCATTTTAGTCGCCTTGCGCCATGCCGCGAGATCGGTGTAGTTGGTGCCCGAGGTCATTTTGATGGAACCCGACGCGCGGTAGATATTGTTGTAATCGCTGCTGTTGCCGGCGATGCTGCTGCCGTTGGCAGGTGCGATGACCAGGTCGTAGTTGGTGGTGCCGTTGCTGATGACGTTGTTGTAGACCGCGTTGTTGGTCAGCGTGGCGCCCGAGCGCGGCATGCCGCCGACTTCGATGCCGGCATAGGTCTTGGTGCCGACAATGGTGTTGTTGTAGACGCGCGTGTTGTCGGCCGCCGAGAGATAGATGCCGCGCCGCTCGTTGTTGACGATGACGTTGTTGTAGATCAGGCCGTTGGTGCTGACTTCAAAGAAGATGGCCGAATCCTTCGGGCCGTTGTCGTGAACGTAGTTGTTCTTGATCACGATCGGCTTGCCGCTGTTGGCATAGTCGAACCAGATGCCGGAGCCGTTGTTGTTGCCGGCCTCGCTGTATTCCACCACGCCATAGGCGTCGGTCGCCGCCTTGAAGCCGCCGGCATGCCATAGCAGTTCGAAGTTGCGCGTATTGTTGTTGTTCATGCGGCAATGAGAGACGCGGAAGTCATAGCTTGCCGGGGCATTGATGCCGGAATTGCCGTTGTTGCTGACGTTGCAGTTGATGGCCAAAGCGCCGGTCTGCTGATAGCCCATGCCCAGGCCCGAGAAGTCGACGTACTGGATGTCGCTGTTCTCGATGATGGAGTAGGAGCTCAATTCCACGGCAGAGCCTTGTTCGCCAAAGGCGGACGCGCTGCTGTGGCGGAAGGCGAAACCCTTCAGATGGATATACGGGCGGCCCATGAAGAACAGGCGACGACGCGTGCTGATTTCGATCGGCTTGGTATTCGGATCGGAACCGTCGGCGAGCCAGATGTAGAGCGTGGTAGCCGCGGCGTCGTAGTAGAAGCTGCCGGGAATCATGCTGCTGAGACCGCTGCCCACTTGCTTGGGATAGGTGTAGCTCGTATAGAAGCGGCTCGGCATGCCTATTTGTTGCAGGGACGGGCCGTCGCGGCTGCCGTCAAACACCTGCTGGCTGTTGACGGTCCAGCCGGTCTTCTTCCAGATGTTGCCGCTGTGCTTGACCCAGCCGGTAACGAGGTCGGAACCCTTGATCACGGGCGTCTCGTTATTGTAGGCGAAGACGCTGACATACTTGCCTGCGCTGCCACCGCCGCGGAAGACATTGACTTCCTCGCGGTAGGTGCCGCCGCGCACGTAGACGGTGTCGCCAGCGACGGCCGTATTCATGGCCTTCTGGATGGTTTTGAACGGTGTGGTGAGCGTAGTGCCGCTGGCAGCGTCATTGCCGTTGTTGGCAACGTAATAGGTGGCAGACCAAGCCGCAGGCGCCAGCAGAAACAGCAGGGCAAAGACGAGCGTTGCCTGCAGCATCAGCCAGACCGGATTCCGCGCTGGAGGATCCGAGCGAGAAACTGTTACAAAATTTTGATGTGTCATTCCGCAGTGTCCTTTAAATAAAAAGGACTCATGCGGACAGCGTGCACTTGGCACTACTAATACTTGAGATTTAGCTCTTTACGGCTTTACCCCTGTACTACAACATCACTTTGTTAAAACTTTTTATCGATGCACTCTCGTAATATGCAATGCGAAGATGGCAATCCCGCTGTCGTAGCATAAGCCCGTAGACCGGTGATTTTGCGCCTCCACCTTTCGGTCGGATTTGCCCTTTACAACTTCGATGACGCGCAAGATATACGTGATCGACGGTAAAAACAAGGGTTGAGCGAAAAATAATCCGGAAAGCTAAACCCGCATGGATACTGGGTTGTAGCGCAATAACCGGCCGGAAAAATGCTGACACGGCCATATTGCTGGCGTTGCGGGGCGTCGTATGTTTGGCAGCATACAGAAGCAGAATTTATGTCGGAGATAATGGTTTCCAATACCGTTGAGAACCGCGACGATGACCTTTTTCCCACATATGACATGGCTGCCGGCGCTGCTGGCATTGACACTCACCGCCTGTAACGACGCCAGTGATCAGCTGGAACCCGAAACGCCCGATGGCGCAGCGCCGAGTTACGAGCAGCTCAATCCGCCGGTGCCCGAACCCGACGATTCGTCGACCGCTCCTGCCACGCCGGACGATCAGCGGCAAGGAGTGGAAATCCCCTTGCCTGGCCAAGGCGGCGATCCTGTCGTTCCCGGCGATAACCCAGCTTCGCAGAACAGCAGCGGCGTAGCCACGCCTTGAGGGATGTCTTGACTCGCTATCAACATCAGGTCACGGGCATCTACCCCGACCGTCAGCACACCGAGCAGACCTTGAATCGTCTGGTTGAAGCGGGCTTGCCGCGCGAC
>CBILOJ010000027.1:0-13993 GCA_966238525.1 uncultured Methylophilaceae bacterium
CGCCAGTGCCGGCAAGGCGACAGTCAGCCGCGTCGACAAGAAGCAGCGCAGCCGTGGCCCGGCCGCGCCATTCACGACCTCCACCCTGCAGCAGGAGGCCGTGCGCAAACTCGGCTTTACCACCAGCCGCACCATGCGCGTTGCACAGCAACTCTACGAAGGCATCGACATCGGCGGCGGCGCGGTCGGCCTTATCACTTACATGCGCACCGACTCGTTCAGCCTCGCCGCCGAAGCCGTGATGCAGATTCGCGACTACATCAAGCGCAACTTCGAGGCCGACTATCTGCCGAAGTCGCCCATCATGTACAAAACCAAGGCCAAGAACGCGCAGGAAGCGCACGAAGCGATCCGGCCCACCGACATCGGACGCACCCCGGCCAGCTTGCGCGCGCACCTGACGCCGGAGCAGTTCGCACTCTATGAAATGATCTGGAAACGTGCGCTGGCATGTCAGATGGCGCCTGCCAAATTCGATGCCGTCAGCGTCGATCTCGCCGTCGGCAACGACAACAACCTGTTCCGCGCGACGGGCCAGACCATGATCTTCCCGGGCTTCATCGCCGTTTACATGGAAGGCCGCGACGACGCCGAGGAAGAAGACGAAACCAAGCTGCCGATGCTTGAAACCGGCGAGACGCTGGACGTGGATAAAATCTTCGGCGACCAGCATTTCACCGAGCCGCCGCCACGCTACTCCGAAGCGAGCCTGGTCAAGACGCTGGAGGAGCACGGCATCGGCCGGCCGTCGACCTACGCCAGCATCATCTCGACCTTGCAGGACCGCGAATACGTGCTGCTCGACAAGAAGCGCTTCACGCCGACTGATGTCGGCCGCGTGGTCAACAAGTTCCTCACCGAGCATTTCACCCGCTATGTCGATTACGGCTTTACCGCCAACCTCGAAAACGAACTCGACCAGATCGCCGGCGGCGAGCGCGAATGGATTCCGGTGCTCGATGAATTCTGGCAGGGCTTCAACCGCCAGATTGCCGAAAAAGCCAACATCAACCGCGCCGAAGTCACGCAGGAAGCGATTGGCGAAGATTGCCCCAAATGCGGCAAGCCGTTGCATTCCCGCCTCGGCAAGCGCGGCAGGTTCATCGGCTGCTCGGGCTTTCCGGACTGCGACTACACGCGCAATCTCAATGGCGATGCGACAGCCACCAACGAACCTGTCACCATCGGGACTGAGCCCGCGAGTGGCAAGGATATCCTGTTGCTCAATGGGCCCTACGGCCCTTATTTGCAGGTTGGCCAAGCGGCGGACGACCCCAAGAAAAAACCCAAGCGGGTGAGCATTCCCAAGGAAATTCCGCTGGCGAGTGTCAATCTGGAAATTGCCCTGAAACTGATCGCGCTGCCGCGCGAAGTCGGCCTGCATCCGGATACCGGCAAGAAGATCGTTGCCAACATCGGTCGCTTCGGCCCCTACGTCAACCACGATGGCAAGTTCAAATCGATTCCCAAGAGCGAAAGCGTATTCGACATCGACCTCAACCGCGCTGTCGAACTGCTGGCTCAAGCCAACTCCGGACCGGCGCCGCTACGCGAGCTCGGTGCGCATCCGGAAAATGGCGGCAATATCGCCATCTATTCCGGCCGCTATGGCCCGTATGTACAGCATGGCAGGTTGCGTGCCACGCTGCAGAAAGGCCAGGAGCCTGAAAGCCTGACCCTGGAAGAAGCACTGGAACTGCTGGCAGCCAAGGCTGCCAAGGAGCAGCCGGCCAAAAAGACTGCGGCGCGCAAGACCACCGCAAAGACGAAGACGGCTACCGCCAAGGCCAAAAAAGCGCCGGCCAAGAAAGCGGCTGCCAAAAAGCCTGCCGCTAAAAAAACTGCAGTCTCCGCAAAAAAACCGAGCGCAGATCCAACATAAAAAAAGCGGCCTTAAGCCGCTTTTTCATCAGAGCGCTGGGAGCTTTACCCCATGTGGCTCAACACATTGCTGCTTTCTATCCACTTGCGGATGCGCTTGGCATCGCCTATGCGCGAATATTTTCCCCAGGAATCGAGCAGGATGATGATCAGCGGATGGCCGGCAATTTCGGCCTGCATGACCAGGCAGCGCCCCGCTTCGTTGATGAAACCGGTCTTGGAAAGGCCGATGACCCAGTCGCTTTTACGCACCAGGCTGTTGGTGTTGACGTAATGAATAGGCCGGCGTGTGCCGGCTACCACCTCGTGCGAGGGCGTCGTCGTAATCTCGCGAATTTCGGGATACTGATAGGCAGCATCGACCATTCTGGCGAGATCCTGCGCTGTTGAGACGTTTTCGCTGTTGAGACCGGTAGGCTCGACGAAATGCGAGTGAACCATGCCCAGCATGAGCGCTTTGGTATTCATCGCGTTGACGAAAGCCTTGAGGCCGCCCGGATAAGAGCGTCCGAGTGCCGAAGCTGCCCGATTCTCCGAAGCCATCAGCGCGAGCTGCAGCAGTTCGCCGCGCGTGAGTTCGGTGCCCAGCCGCAGGCGCGAGCCAGTACCCTTGAGCGTATCGAGATCGGCGGTGGTGATTTTAATTTTTTCATCCATGGACTGGCGCGCATCAAGCACCACCATGGCCGTCATCAGCTTGGTGACGGAAGCCACCGGCGTCGGCAGATCGGTATCCTTGGCGTACAGCGTTTCGCCGGTTTCCTGGTCAATGATCAACGCCTTGGTGGAAGCCAGCTTGAGCATGCCAAGCTCTTCGTTGTCGAGCAATATCGCAGACTTGGCGCTGACGTCCTTGATATGATTTCGTGTCGACGTGTAAGCTTTTTTCTTGCTGGAACTGCTGGTACGCGCCGAAGCATTTTCGGCGGCAGTTGCGGGATAGACGGGCAGAGCTAAAGCTAGGGTCAGGCACAACAATATCAGTTTTTGCAGCATCGCCAACTCCCCTACCTAAAGCATAAATCGCCAACTATAATAGGCATAATATGTCAATTTGTCATCAGCATACAGCGCGAACTTAAAAAAAATTTAAGCTGCAGACTGGCGACTCGAATATTAAGATAGTTACGACAAAAATCGACTAAGGTTTATACGCAGATTATGAATATTCCCGAACATTTACTGTACTCCGCCGAACATTTATGGGTCGCGCCGACCGAGGACGGTCAGTGGTATGTGGGCATCACCGATTATGCGCAAGACCTGCTAGGCGATATCGTCTACCTGGAAGCGCCGGCCGTGGACAGTTCCGTCAAGCGCGGTACAGCGTGTGGCTTGGTGGAATCAGTGAAAACCGGCTCTGACCTGCAGGCTCCCGCGGATGGGGTTGTCACCGAGATCAATGAGGCGATCACGGGCGCTCCGGAGAAGATCAATGACGCGCCTTACGACAGCTGGATTTTCAAGATGCGGCCGGACGCGGCAGAACAACGCGCCGACTTGCTTGACGCCGTCAAATACCGCGAATTTCTAGGTTAGATTCCAGGCGCTTGCGCAGCGATTGCAGCAGTTCGGCTTCCAGCTTTTCACAGAGCGCCTGCGTCGATTGCGCCAGCTCCTGCTCAACTGCCGACTTGACGGCGGAACGCAACACCGGCCGCATCTCCTGCAATAGTATTTCGATTACCTCGGGCGGAATCTCGCCTCGCTCCTGCTGGTAGCCGGCGATCTGGCGCAAGGCCGGAAAATCGTCCAGCGCATGCGCGGCAAATACCAAGGGGTCACCCTCGTATACTTCCGTGAGCAACGGCAGCTCCTCAGCTGTCGATGCCTCGGCGCTTTCCCCAGCCATCGCAGGCTGCGTCAAGGCCTGGATACGGCTCAATACCCGCGCCAGCTCAGGATTCTGTTCGGATGTCTGCTCGCTCACATTGCGGTCCCGGTCTGATCCAACAATTTGATTTCATAACCACGGTCACGATAAAAACGATAGCGTTCGCGCGCAGCGCTCCTGTCAGCCTCATCGAGGCCGACGATTTCGATGAGGCGCCGAAAACGGCTGAAGAACGGCGGATACTGGCTTTGCAAATTGACCAGCACATCGTCGTGAATAAGCTTTTCGCCATGACAGTCGACGATGACGGGGGTGATCTCCGCCAATGCATGGCCGGGACGGCAATGCGGCGTGAAACCGATGGCCGGGCTGGACCAGAGATAATGTTCCAGCCGAGCCGTCGTTTCCGCATCCGCGCTATAGACCATGAGGCGCCGGCCTTTGCGCACGGCACTGTCGCAGAGTTCGGCGATTTTCTGCAACTTGTCCTCGACGTTGAAGAAAAACTCGATACGCGTCATGGCCTATTTGGCTAATTGCTCGGCGCGACGCAGCAGGAAATTGGTCAGCAGCGGCACCGGGCGGCCGGTGGCGCCCTTGTCCTTGCCGGATTTCCAGGCGGTACCGGCGATGTCCAGATGTGCCCAGTCGTATTTCTTGGTAAAGCGCGACAGGAAGCAGGCTGCCGTGATACTGCCGGCAGCGCGGCCGCCGATGTTGGCGACGTCGGCGAAGTTGCTGTCGAGCTGCTTCTGGTAGTCGTCCCACAACGGCATGTGCCAGGCGCGATCAAGCGCATTCTCGCCGGCCTGTTGCAACTCTCTGGCCAGATTGTCGTTGTTGCTGAACAGCCCGCTGGCATGGTGACCTAACGCAATGACACAAGCGCCGGTCAGCGTGGCGACATCGACCACGGCAGCTGGTTCGAAGCGTTCGGCATAGGTCAGCGCATCGCACAGGATAAGCCTGCCTTCAGCGTCGGTGTTGAGCACCTCGATCGTCTGCCCGGACATGCTGGTCAACACATCGCCCGGGCGGACGGCATTGCCATCCGGCATGTTCTCGCAGGTGGGGATGATGCCGACGGCATTGATGGGCAGATCAAGCTCGGCCAACGCACGGAAGGTACCGAACACGCTGGCAGCACCGCACATGTCGTATTTCATTTCGTCCATATCGGCGGAAGGCTTGATCGAGATGCCACCCGCATCGAAGGTGATACCCTTGCCGACCAGCACCAGCGGCTGCTGATTCTTCTTGCCCTTGTTGTGCTGCAACACGATGAGCTTGGGCGGCTGCACGCTACCCTGGGCCACACCGAGCAATCCACCCATGCCGAGCTTTTCCATGTCGGCACGTTCCAGCACTTCGACTTGCATCTGGAATTGAGTGGCAAGCGCCTGCGCCTGCTCGGCCAGATAGGTCGGGGTACAGACGTTGGGCGGCAGATTACCGAGATCCTTGGCCAGGCTCACACCGGCCGCAATGGCCTTGCCGCGCTTGAGCGCAGCCTCGGCCTGCTTCTGCTCGTTGCGCTCGGCGACGCTGATGACGAGTTCGGCAATGCCTTTGCGCTTGGTGTCGTCCTTCTGCGCAGCCTTGCCTTTCATACTGTCGAAACGATAAGCGCTATCGAGCGCAGCCTCAGCCAGCTGCGCGACCTTCCAGGCCATGTCGCGCTTCTTGACCGGCAATTCGGCCAGGAAGCTGGCGGCATTGCCGGCACCGCTACTGGCCAGGGCTGTGATCGAGGTGCGCACAGCCTGGCGGTATTGGGCCTCGCCGAAATCGCGTTCCTTGCCCAGGCCCACGAGCAGCACTCTTTCGGCTTGCGTGCCCGGCACGTTGTGCAGCAGCAGGTGGCTGCCGAGCTTGCCATCCATATCGCCACGCTTGAGTATGGTGCCAAGGTAGTTGCCAGACGCGGCATCGATGATGTCCGCCGGTTTGGATAGCTTGCGTGATTCGAATACGCCGACGATGAGGCAACCGGCGCGCTGTTTTTCCGCATTGACGCTTTTTATGCTAAATTCCATCAACCATGTCCTTTCGTTAATCCTCCTGAATTATCCTTCGTTTTCGTCCTAAGTCAAAAACATATGCTGTTCAAACGATCCCTGCTCAACGAGCTGGCAATCACGGCAGTGGGTGGATTCCTGGTGCTATTCGGGATCGTCATCGCACAGCGGGTGGCCTACTATATCGGCGTGGCCGCCAAGGGCAGCCTGGCCAGCGACGCCATTAACACTTTGTTGGGTTTCAGCATGCTGAGGTTCCTGCCCATGCTGCTTTCCCTGACGATTTTCCTGGCGGTACTGCTGACCTTGATGCGCTGGCATCGCGACAGCGAGATGGTCGTGTGGTTCAGCGCGGGCAAAGGCATCTCGAGCTGGATCAGCCCGGTACTGACTTTCGCCGTGCCGGTCGTCGTGCTGATCGCTTTCCTGAGTCTGTTCGTGACGCCGTGGGCGACCCACAAGGGCGAGGATTTCAGCGACGAGCTCAAGAGCCGCGATGAGCTCTCGACCATCAGCCCCGGCGTATTCAAGGAATCGCGCAACGCCGACCGTGTATTCTTCGTCGAAAGCTTCGACGAGCTCGGCGATGTGGTCAAGAACATCTTCGTGCAGTCGGCGCAGCATCAAAAGCTTGGCATCATCGTCGCCAGCCGCGGCTATCGTTCGACCGCACCGAACGGCGACAATTTTCTGATCATGGAGAGCGGCCGGCGCTACGAAGGCACGCCGAATACGCCGGAATTTTCCACCACGGAATTCGAGCGCTATGCCATTCGCATCGAACCAGCCGCCGTCCAGCAGGAGCCGCCGCGCACCGAGGCCAAATCCAGTATCGAGCTATTGCAGGACCATAACCCGCACAACAATGCCGAGCTACAGTGGCGGCTCGCCATGCCGATCTCGGCATTCGTGCTCGTCCTGCTGGCCGTGCCTTTGAGCTTCGTCGATCCGCGCTCGGGCCGCTCGGCCAATTTCATGCTGGCGGTGCTGATTTACATCATCTACAACAATCTGCTCAGCATCATGCAAGCCTGGCTGGCCCAGGGCAAGCTCAGCCCGGTCATCGGGCTGTGGCCGGTACACCTGTTCTTCCTGCTGCTCACGGTCTACATGTTCTATCGCCGCCTGTTCCAGCTCCCCCTGATACCGAGGCTGTGGCGCAAATGAAATTACTGAAACGCTATCTGGCCAAAGAAATCATTTCCAGCATCCTGCTGATTACACTCGGCTTGCTGGCCATGTTCTCGTTCTTCGACCTGATCCAGGAGCTCGAGAACATCGGCAAAGGCACCTACGGCATCGGCCAGGTACTGGTCTTCGTACTGCTGAGCGCGCCTGGCCACGTCTACGAAGTGGTGCCGGTGGCCGTCCTGGTCGGCACCATGTATGCGCTTGGACAATTCTCGCGCTATTCCGAGCTCATCGTGCTGCGCGTCAGCGGCATCTCCATCATGAGCATAGGTACGGCGCTGCTGCACGTGGGGCTGCTGTTCGCGCTGCTGACTTTCGTCGTCGGCGAGTTCGTCACGCCGCTCAGCGAAAAGACTGCTCAGCGCATGCGCATCAAGGCTACCGACTCGGTAGTCGCCCAGGATTTCCGTTCCGGCCTCTGGGTCAAGGACGGCAGCAGTTTCGTCAATGTGGAAACCGTGTCGCCCGATGCCGGCTTGCGTGACATCCATATCTACGAATTCGACAGCAATTTCCACCTGCGCACCATCAGCAATGCCAAAAGTGCGCATTTCACCGGCGATAGCTGGAATCTCAATGACGTCTCGCAGACGTTCTTCGGCCAGGACAAGATCAGCACCCAACATTACGAAGACGCCACCTGGAAGTCGTTGATCCGGCCCGAGTTGCTCAACGTGCTGCTGGTGACGCCGGAAAAAATGTCGGCGTGGAATTTATATTCCTACATCCAGCACTTAAGCGCGAACAAGCAGAAAACCTCGCGCCATGAAATCGCGTTGTGGTCGAAGATGGTCTACCCGCTGGCCTGCCTGGTCATGGTGGTGCTGGCGCTGCCGTTCGGCTTTCTGCAGCAGCGCTCCGGCACGGCCAGCGCCAAGATTTTTGCCGGCATCATGCTCGGTATCTTCTATCAGGTGCTCAATCGCGTATTCGTGCATCTGGGTCTGCTCAATGACTGGTCTGCACTGTTAAGCGCCGTGGTACCGACGCTGCTCTTCCTGTCGGCCGGACTGTTCATGCTGTTCTGGGTAGAACGCCGCTAGCGCTGGCGAGACACGAGAACGAGCCGCGTGCCGAGCAGGCGGTCGTGCAGAAACAGGCCCTCGCGGTCGAACAACGCCCACAGGAAGCCGCCACCGAAAAACATCAGCCCCAGGCTGGCCAGCAGATAACGCTGCAGCGCGCGGCTCACGGTCACCGTTTGCGCGCTTTGATCCATCAGGCGGATACGCCAGGTCTGCATCGCCAGCGTCTGGCCACCATGCAGCCAGCACCAGAGCAGATAAGCCGCAGCAACGAGATAGAGGCAGGCTTGCAACCAATAGCGCCGCGGCGCGTGCGTGGCATCGCCGAACAGGGCGATAAAAATGAAAGTCGTAACGAGGAGCAATGCGGCCACTAGCAGGCCGTCGTAAATCAGACTGGCCACCCGTCGTGCCAGGCCAGGTAACACATACGCAGCCGGCACCGCGCTATTCGCCGAATTCTTCGGCGCTTTCCAGTTCCGGATGCTGCTTGCGCAATTTTTCACGCCGAGCTTCGGGCAGATTCTTGTATTCCTGCCATTTCTTGCGCAGTTCCTGCTGTTTTTCGGGCGGCATATTTTTGAACTGCTGATACTTTTTGCGGGCATTTTCGCGCTGGAAAGGCGTCATCCGGCTCCAGTCGGTCAGCCGCTGCTGTACGCGCCGCTGCTGCTCGGCATTCATCTTGGGGTAATCGTGCGCGATATCGAGCATCTTCTCGCGCTGCCATGGCCGCAACGTGTCCCATTCGGCGGCGAGTGGATTCAGTACCTGACGCTGGCTCGCGCTGAGCTCGGCCCAGGTTGGATAATCCGTATTCTCGCCCGCAGCCTGCGCACCTCCAGCAACAATACCCAGCAATAGCAATATTATTGCTCGGAGGTACGCTCTAACCATACGTCGAATCCCTTGTCCAAATATGCTTCGGGTGGCAGCTCCGATGCCAGCAGGAAGGCATCGCCTTGTCCCAGCATTTCCTGTTCCGAGAGCTGCTGTGTGAGCAGAAACGCTACAAATACCGCGCTGCAGACCAAGGCAGCGGACATGGCGGCGCGGTGATGATGCAGCAACCGACTCGTCCATTGTGCAAAGCCGGATTGTCCCGCAGCCATCCGCACCTGCGCATGCCGAGCAACGGCGCGATTACGGGCAGCAGCAAGCCTGCCAACAGTGCTGGCATCCAGCCTTGCGGCGCCTTCATCGAGATAGTCGATGATCTGTTTCGCGATAATTTCTTCGTTTTTCATTGCTCGATCTCTGGCTTAGCGAGCATGCGCTTGCCCAGGCCGTGCTTTTCCAGCGTTAATGCAAGTGCTCTGACTGCGCGCGAACAATGCGTTTTGACGCTGCCTTGGGAGCAGCTCATGGCTGCCGCTGTTTCCGCCACGTCCATATCTTCCCAGTAACGCAGGATGAAAGCTTCGCGTTGACGGGCGGGCAGTTTGTGCAAGGCCTGTTCGATTATAGCAATGGTCTGGGTGCGCTCAAGCTGGGCAAACGGCTCGTCCTGGCTATCCGCGCCTGCGCCTAGCATTTCCAGGGGATCGCGATCGTCATCGTCGCCCTGACCGCCGAACGAAGACAGCAGCGTGGTCCACAAATTACGCACCTTCTGCCGACGCCAGTAATCGCGCATGGTGTTCTGCAGAATGCGCTGAAACAGCATCGGATATTCGGCTACAGGTCGGTCCGCGTAGTTGTCGGCGAGCTTGAGCATGGCATCCTGGATGATATCCAGCGCCGCATGATCATCGCGCAGGGCGAATGCCGCCTGTTTAAAGGCACGGCGCTCCACGCTGGCGAGGAAATCGGAAAGTTCCTGGGCTGTAGCCATCCTGGCTTACTGACGCTGGTCCGCTGGTGTTTTGGGATGAGGCATGGACGTTCTTGATAGGCGCAACGCGCATCAGTATAGCAGTTTTGACTTTTGTTCTAAGTCGGGGTTTTTCGCTACAATCGGCTTGCTCCTCATTTATGCGTCGATACGCGTGGACTTGCCGATCATGGGAAAAATATTACTACTTGCAATCGCCATCTGGCTGGTCTTCGTCATTCTCAAACGCTACCGCAACAGCATGCAGCAGCCTCGCCGCGGGTCCGCCGAGGATATGGTGCGTTGCGCCGCCTGTGGCGTGCACCTGCCTAAAAGCGACAGCGTGTCGAAAAACGATCTCTATTACTGCTCGGTTGCTCACCTCGAACAACACCATGAACGCTAGTCTACTGCCGGCAGTCACGCCTGCCGGCAGCTACTGGCGTCTCATGCGGTTTTTCAATCTCTACCGCTGCATAATTGCGCTCATCTTCATCAGCGCGCATTTTTTCCTGCAGCAGCCGTCATGGAATGCGCAATACGACGCCGCGCTCTATTTCAGACTGGCATCCGCCTATTTTGCCGCCAGCCTGCTGGCTACGGCGCTCACCTGGCTACGCTGGCCGCGCTTCGAACATCAGTTGACACTGCAGGCCGGCACCGACATCGGCTTCATTGTCGCGTTGATGTATGCCGCTGGCGGTGTGCAAAGCGGCTTTGGCATTCTGCTCGTGGTGGCGATTGCGGCCGCCAGCCTCATCAGCGAAGGGCGGCTCGCCCTATTCTATGCCGCGCTCGCCAGCATCGCCCTGCTATGCGAGCAGTCTTATCAGATGCTGGTATGGACCGGGCACAGCGACGACTATTCGCACGCCGTCATGCTGAGCCTGAGTTGTTTCGCCACGGCCTGGCTCGCGCATAGCCTGGCGAAACGTACGCGCCAGAGCGAAGCCCTGGCGTCGCAGCGTGGGATCGACCTCGAAAATCTCTCGCAGATCAATGAGCTCATCATCCAGGAAATGCCCGACGGCGTACTCGTGGTGGACGAGCGGCTCAGGCTGCGCCATCACAATGTCCAGGCCGAGCGCCTGCTCGACATCGGCAAAAGCGATGAGCAGCAGACGCTGGACGCTTGCGCGCCTGAAATGGCGGCGTTGATGCGCGTCTGGATGGAACAGAGTGGCGATATCGGTCCTGGCGCCATCAAGCTCGCGCTGGACGAACACGAATTGCGTTTGCGCTTCACGCCGGTGGGCAGTGACCGCCGGCATGGCGCCGTGATCTTCATCGAAGACTGGAGCCAGATGCAGGCGCAGGCACAGCAGTTGAAACTGGCGGCGCTCGGACGCCTCACAGCCAACATCGCGCATGAAATCCGCAACCCCTTAAGCGCGATCAGCCACGCCAGCCAATTGCTGCAGGAAGAAGAAGGAAGCCTGCCGGCAGCACAACGCATGCTGCAGATCATCGCCGACAACGTGCAACGCATGGATCAGATGGTAAAAGACATTCTGGAGCTCAACCGGCGCGACCGTACGCGGCAGGAAACCATAGCCCTGCCCAGATTTATCGACGAATTTCACGAGCAGTTTTGCCAGGCGGAGAAAGTCCCGCCCTCGGGCTTCGTCATCGACGTAACGGAACATGCTGTCGACATCCTGTTCGATCGTCGTCATCTCAACCAGATTTTATGGAATCTGTGCCGCAACGGCTGGCGCCACAGCCGGCAGTCGTCATCCAGCCTGCGCCTCGCGCTGTATGCCGCTGCCAACAGTCATGCCGTGCGCGTGGAAATCCGCGACGACGGTCCGGGGCTGACCGCCGAAGCCGCGCAGCATCTGTTCGAGCCCTTCTTCACCACCGAGCCCACGGGAACAGGCCTAGGGCTCTACATCGCGCGCGAATTGTGCGATGCTAACGGCGCCAGCATCAAATACGTCCCGGTCGAGGACGGCAGGTTATTCATCATCTACATCAAGAAGACCGCAGCCTCATGACAAGCAAGCCGACCTGCCTGGTCGTCGACGACGAAACCGATATCCGCGAACTGGTAGTGCTGACGCTGGATCGCATGGGTCTGGCCGCAGACAGCGCCGCCAACGTGACCGAGGCCATGCAGCTGCTGACAGCGCGTGATTACGCGCTATGCCTGACCGACATGCGCCTGCCCGATGGCAGCGGCCTCGACCTCGTAAGGCACATCGCTCAGCATTACACCGGGCTGCCGGTGGCTGTGATCACGGCTCACGGCAGTGCCGAAAATGCAGTTTCCGCGCTCAAGGCCGGCGCCTTCGATTACCTGACCAAGCCGATTTCACTGAAGCAGTTGCGGCCGCTGGTGCAGGCGGCGCTCAAACTGTCCGACGCGCAAACGCCGAGCGCAGACGGACCGGCCTTGATCGGCGCTTCGCCGGCGATACAGCAGGTGCGCGGCCTGATTGCCAAGCTTGCGCGCAGCCAGGCGCCGGTCTACATCAGCGGCGAATCCGGTAGCGGCAAGGAATTGGCCGCGCGGCTGATCCACGTCAATGGTTCGCGACGCGACGGCCCGTTCATTGGCGTCAATTGCGGCGCAATTCCGGAAAACCTCATGGAAAGCGAATTTTTCGGCTACAAGAAAGGCGCTTTTACCGGTGCACAGCAGGACAAGGAAGGCATGTTCCACGCCGCCAACGGCGGCACCCTGTTCCTGGATGAAGTGGCCGATCTGCCGCTCGCCATGCAGGTCAAGCTGCTGCGCGTGATTCAGGAGAAGAAAGTGCGCAGAGTGGGCGGCACGCAGGAGGAAAGCGTGGATGTACGCATCATCAGCGCCACCCATCGCAATCTGCCGCTCATGATGGAGAACGGCCAGTTCCGCCAGGATCTCTACTATCGGCTCAACGTCATCGGCCTGCGCATGCCGGCACTGCGCGAGATGCCGCAGGACATTCCGCTGCTGGCGCAGAGCCTGCTGGAAAAACAATGCCATGTCAGTGGTATGGCGGTGCCTGCCCTTGATGCCGCAGCCAGTGCCATGCTGATGCAGCATAGTTTCCCCGGCAACGTACGTGAACTCGAAAATGTGCTAGAACGTGCGCTGGCCTTGAGTGACGGCAATAACATCACCGCCGAAGACCTGCTGCTCAACGATGAAACGAAACCGATCCCGGCAGTCCTGGGCGGTGCTGCATTGCCCTTGCCGGAATATCTCGAGAATATCGAAAAGCAGGCCATACTCGACGCGCTGGAGAAAACCGGCAACAACAAGACGGCCGCCGCCAAGCTGCTGGGCGTCAGCTTCCGCACCCTGCGCTATCGGCTGAGCAAGCTCGGCCTGAGCAAGGAGCAGGATCTCGGCAATTAAACGGCCGCTTGGCGGCGGCCTATAGCATTACGACAGCGCAATGGCCAGGTAAGTGAGATACATGGCGCCGTTGACCCACAAATGCCAGACCTTGATGCCGCCGCGTGCAATCAGCCAGCGCAGCCACAATGCTGCCAGCAAGGTCATGACGATCCCGGCCAGTACTTCAATACGCGGCTCCCACGGCGTCAGCATGATGCCGATCGCCGGCAGCAGGGTGCCCTGGAACACCATCGCGCCCGTGATATTGCCGAACGCCAGCGTATCTTTGCCGCGGCGCACCCAGAGGAAGCTGTTGACCTTTTCCGGCAGTTCGGTGGCAATCGGGATGATCAGCAGCGACAGCAGCAGCGTGGAGACGCCGATGATGCGCGCGGCTTCCTCCACGCCATGGATAAAGCCTTTGGCGCCAGCGATGAGCAGGACCAGGCCGAGCGCGAGCTGGGCGACGATCACGATCATGTTGCACGGCAGGCCGGTACGGCATAGCAACATTGACCCTTCCGCCGCCGTGGCATGGCCTTCGCCCACCAGCGCCTTGGAGGCGCGTATCGTCAGCAGGATGTAGATGAAATAGATCAGGACCATGCCGAAGGCGATACCGGCGCGCACCGCTGTCTGCGTATGCGGAATGTAAAGCGCGACCGCGGCAAAGCCGAACGCCATGAGGAAGAAATTCAAATCACGGACAAGTCCGGTTTTTTCCGCGTGGAAACGGCCCTGGACGCCGCGCTTGGCCCAAACCGCGAACGCCATCAGCGAAATCGACAGCGTTGCCAGCATCAATGGTGCGCCGAGGATGGCGCCGACGCCGATCTCGGCATTGGTATGGGCATCCGAGGTGCCGGCCAGCATCCTCTATCATCTGGTCAGCGCCCTGACCGC
>CBILOJ010000028.1:0-13862 GCA_966238525.1 uncultured Methylophilaceae bacterium
CTTCCTTGACCGATTCGCCCAGCGCGGCCTGGATGCGTTCCACCAGTGGCTTGAACTCGTCTTCGACCTTCTTCTGCTCGGCCTTCTCCGCTTCATCCTCGAGCTTGCCGAGATCGAGGTCGCCCTTGGCCACCGATTGCAGCGCCTTGCCGTCGAACTCGGTCAGGCTGGACAGCAGCCATTCGTCGACGCGATCGGACAACAGCAACACTTCGATGCCCTTCTTGCGGAAGATTTCCAGGTGCGGGCTGTGCTTGGCGGCGGCGAAACTGTCGGCGGTAATGTAGTAGATCTTGTCCTGGCCATCTTTCATGCGTGCCATGTAGGTCTTGAGCGAGACGGTCTGATCTTCGGTATCGGCCTGAGTGCTGGCGAAACGCAGCAGTCCGGCGATCTTTTCGCGATTGGCGAAATCCTCGCCCGGACCTTCCTTGAGTACGCGGCCGAATTCCTGCCAGAAGCCGGCGTATTTTTCCGGCTCGTTGTCGGCCATGTCTTCCAATAGACCCAGCACCTTCTTCACCGAGCCGGCCTTGATACCGTCGATTTCGCGCGAATGCTGCAGGATCTCGCGCGAGACATTCAAAGGCAGATCAGCAGAATCGATGACGCCGCGTACGAAACGCAGGTATTGCGGCATCAGCTTCTCGGCGTCGTCCATGATGAAGACGCGGCGCACGTAGAGCTTGATGCCGTGGCGGCGCTCGCGGTCGTAGAGATCGAACGGCGCACGGCTCGGGATGTAGAGCAGCGAGATGTACTCCTGCTTGCCCTCGACGCGGTTATGGCTCCAGGCCAGCGACGGTTCGAAGTCGTGCGAGACATGCTTGTAGAATTCCTGGTATTCCTCGTCGCTGATGTCGTTCTTCGGCCGCGCCCACAAGGCCGAGGCCTTGTTGACGGTTTCGTCCTCGTCGGTCGGCACTTCCTCGCCGTCCTTCCATTCCGTCTTCTTCATGACGATGGGCAAGGTGATGTGGTCGGAATACTTGCGGATCACCGACTTGAGCTTCCAGTCGCTCAGGAATTCGTCTTCGCCTTCACGCAGGTGCAGGACGATCTCGGTGCCGCGGTTCGGTTTCTCGGCGTCTTCCAGCGTGTAATCGCCTTCACCCGCAGATTCCCAGCGTACGGCTTCATTACTACCGGCACGGCGCGTGGTCAGGGTGACCTTGTCCGCAACGATGAACGAGGAATAAAAACCGACGCCGAACTGGCCGATGAGCTGGGCGTCCCTGGCCTGGTCGCCGGTCAGCGACTGGAAGAACTCACGCGTGCCGGACTTGGCGATGGTGCCGATGTTGTCGATAACTTCCTGGCGGCTCATACCGATGCCGTTGTCGGCAATGGTAATCGTGCGTGCCTGCTTGTCGAACGACACGCGGATCTTGAGCTCGCTATCGCCTTCGTAAAGCGCATTGTCGGCCAGCGCTTCGAAGCGCAGCTTGTCGGCGGCATCTGAAGCATTGGAAATGAGTTCGCGCAGAAAGATTTCCTTGTTGCTGTACAAGGAATGGATCATGAGCTGCAGCAGCTGTTTGACTTCGGCCTGAAAGCCCAGCGTTTCTTTGTGCGTGGTCTCTGTGGACATTGTTTGAACTCCCAAAGATAAATCGAATGATGATGAAAAAAGCTATCCCGACATCTGGAGCCGGATCATGGAAATTTCAAGAGCGGTTGGCCGTTATGATCGAGAAGCCGCTTGGCTTGGTCGGCTGCTTCAAGATGCAGATTCAGGATGCTGCGGTCAACAGATCCAATATGCTGGCGGCGGCGGCCATGCCGAATGCAGCCGTTACGCAGACGGATGAACCGTAGCCGGCACAATGCAGCCCGCTCAACGCACTCGGTTCGAATTCGCAGCCGGCCTGGGCAGGTTTGCGCACCGGCTCGTCGGAGTAGACGCAGGTAATGCCGAGCCTGGGTGGCTTTTTGGCAGCGTGGACAGAGCCTCGCGGGAATCCATGATCGCGGCGTAAGGCATTGCGCACCTTGGCCAACAGGCGATCGCCAGCGGCATGGGCCAGATCGCCGCGATGGAGGCGCGTAGGGTCCAATCGCCCACCGGCGCCGCCGGCCATGACCAGAGGCATTTTCCGCTCACGGCAATGGACTGCCAATGCTATTTTGGCGCGCGCGTCGTCAATGGCATCGAGCACAGCATCGCTGCCATCTTCCAGCATTTGCCCCACATTGTCGGGCGTGACGAAATCCTCGATGGCGCGCACGCGGCAGTAGGGATTGATGAGGCGTATGCGTTCGGCCATGGCCGCCACCTTGGCCTGGCCAAAGGCGTCACCGAGCGCGTGCAATTGACGGTTGACGTTGGATTCGGCGATGTTGTCGAGGTCGACCAGCGTGAGATTACCGACGGCGTTGCGTGCCAGCGCTTCCGCCGCCCACGAGCCGACACCGCCGAGACCGATGACATAGACATGGGCTGCCTGCAAACGCGCCAGACCGTCTTCGCCGTAGAGCCGGCGTACGCCGCTGAAACGGCGTTCGAGGTCGACTTCCTGCATCACGGGCAGCCCGCCTGCCTCACAGTCTGGATATAACCCGGTAAATCGGCCACGGCGCAATGCAGCCGATCGATTTCCGTACTGACCTCATTCAGGTCTTTCAGGTATGTCTCGGCGCGTGAGCACTGCAGTTCGCCCTGGTCGAAATCGTACTGCACTTGCGCTTCTATAGCCTTGAGCTTGTCGAGCGTGCGAGTGCAGGCCGATGGCTGCGGCGCTTGCGTGGCTTTGCCGCAGAACTTGTCCGCCAGCGTGGTCAGCGTGGCGGTCTTGCTCGTCGGCGTTGCCTGTTGCGGCCGATCGAAGATTTGTTCGGTCCGGCCGGCTGTCGTCTTGCTCAGCCTGAGCACGGTAAAGGTTTGCGCGGCACAATCGAACGACAGGCTGCTGAAAGTCTGCCCTTCACCTTTCAATGGCTGCACACGGGTATCGACCTTGAAACGCGTGTGTTCGCGGTTCTGTCTGACCGAAGCCGGGTCGTAGTAGACCGTGGCGATTTCGCTCTTGCCCAGCGCCTGCCAGGCGATATCCTGGCGGTCGGCAACACGGCAATATTCCTTCTGCAGCTGGTCGGGCATGGAGCCGGCGTTGATGCGCTCATCTTCCCGCGGCGTGTCGAAACTCACCAGCGTTTTATCTCCGCGCACCTGCTTGCCGCGCAGGTAACGAAAACTATTGCCGGCGCAGGCGATCTTCAGCGTGGTTTGCCATTCGCTGCCGTCTTCCACCACCACGCGGGTAGCTACGTTGAAGGATTTCTTGTCCGCCTCCCACTTCAGGGTGGCAGGATCGACGAAATGCTGGCCGGCGCTGCTGACGCCGAGAAATTGCCAATCGGCGGCCTGGGCCGAGGCATTCAACATAAACAGCAGCAGCAATGACAGGAAATGGCGCATGCTCATCCGCGCTCCAATACGACAAAAGCCGTAGCCAGGTTTTTTTCATCGCTGATCGACAGGTGCTGGCCCGTGATGCCCCGGGTCGCCAGCTCCGCTCGCAGCACGGGCGCGAGCTCAAACATGGGTTTGCCCAGTGCATCATGGGCGATGCCGATATTGATGAACGACGTGGTGCCGCGTATACCGGTACCCAGCGCCTTGGCAAAGGCTTCTTTGGCGGCAAAACGCTTGGCAAGAAAGCGCGCGCGCGTACCGCAATGACAGTAATCCTCGAATTCGCGTGCGTCTAGGATACGCTGGGCGAAGGCATCACCGAAACGCTCCAGCGCTTCCTCGATGCGCGCCACTTCGACGATGTCGGTTCCGATACCGAAAATCATGAGGCTAGCGCCGTATCACGGCGCATAGGGCGCGGCTTGCAGCATGAGCGCTTTCATTTCGCTCACGGCGGCGTCCCAACCCACGAACAGCGCATGCGCAACGATGGCGTGGCCGATGTTGAGCTCTTCAATGCCGGCGATGCCGGCGATGTGATGCACGTTGTGGTTATTGAGGCCATGGCCGGCATTGACCGTGAGGCCCTGGCCGATGCCATAGGCGATGGCCTGCTTGACGCGCTCGAGTTCGGCATGGCGAGCCGCGTCGTCCTCGGCGTCGGCAAAGGCGCCGGTATGGATTTCAACCACGGGTGCACCGGCAGCCTTGGCGGCATCGACCTGTTCCAGTTCAGGCGCAATGAATAATGAAACACGTATGCCGGCAGCGCCGAGCCGCTCGCAAGCACTTTTGATCTCGCCTGATCGGCCGACGACATCGAGCCCGCCTTCGGTGGTCCGCTCCTCGCGCCGTTCCGGTACCAGGCAGACATCCTGCGGCCGTACCTGCAGTGCAATGGCTATCATTTCCTCGGTTGCCGCCATTTCCAGATTCATCTTGGTCTGCAGCAAGGGGCGCAAGGCATGCACGTCGGCATCCTGGATATGGCGCCTATCTTCGCGCAGATGCAGCGTAATGCTGTCGGCGCCGGCCTGTTCGGCGCGCAGGGCCGCCTGTACTACACTGGGATAGCGCGTGCCGCGCGTCTGGCGCAGCGTGGCCACGTGATCGATATTGACGCCGAGTTTGATCATGATTGTTCAGGCAACGGCGTCAAAAAACGCAGTGCCAGCCTTTCTTTCATAATTCCTGCAAATCGATGAGAAGCTGCCGGGTATGCAGCGGCTTGTCGCCCAGGTAATGCGCCAGCAACATGCGCATGAGCTGCTTGCTCTGCTGCTGCGTCTGTGTATTGTCGTAGTCGCCGCGCGCCATATCCAGCAAGGTGCTGCCGCTCAATTTTACGCCGATTTCGCCTCGGGTCTGTGGTGCAGTCGTAGCGCCGCGTTCCACCGCGTAAAAATAGCTGCGCGTGGGCTCTATCGTCGTACCGGCCGTATCCTGCTCCAATGGAACGGCGTAACCCATTTCCTGCAGCAGACGCAGTTCGAAGCGCCGCAAGCTGGCCGGCCGGTCGGCACCCGCCGATAAATTGCGCAAGGTTTGCCGGTAGTAATCGAACAGCGCCTCGTGGGCATCCTCGCGCGGCAACAGCCGCAGCAGCAGCTCATTGAGATAAAAGCCGCAGATCAACGCTTCGCCCTGTAACAGGAGCAGGCCTTCTCCCCATTCCAAGGTGTGCAAGGTGCGCAGTTCGGATTTTCCCGACCAGGCGGCGACCAGCGGCTGAAACGATTGCAGCATGCCGCGCATGGCCGAGCGCGGCCGGCGCGCGCCCTTGGCTACGGCTGCTATCCGGCCGAAATCGCGTGTCAGCAATTCGACGACGAGACTGGTTTCCTTGAAAGGATAGGTATGCAGCACGTAAACCGGCTGGTTATCCTGTTTAGCGACAGCGGCCATATGAATTTCTGGTTAGATGCACGTGCTGGCGGAGGGACGCCAGGCCAGCCATCATTGATTGACCGTGGAGAGTACGGATAAAGCCAAGGTAACGATCAGGGAACCGGTTGGCCGATTTTAATCCGCATGCCTCCGCTTTCATCTGCGGACGATAAAATCAGTACCCCAACGACTTGAGCGCTCGCTCGTCGTCAGCCCAGCCGCCCTTGACCTTGACCCAAACCTCCAGCCACACCTTGCCGCCGAACAGGTTTTCCATGTCCTGGCGCGCTTCGGTGGATATCTGCTTGAGCTTTTCGCCGCCCTTGCCGATCAGCATGGGCTTCTGGCTATCCTTGTCGACGATGACGGCGGCGTGGATGCGGCGCAGCTTGCCTTCCTGCTCGAATTTCTCGATTTCGACCGCGATGGAATAAGGAATCTCATCGCCGAGAAAACGGAACACTTTCTCGCGCAGCAGCTCGGCGGCGAGAAAACGCTCGTTCTTGTCGGTCAGTTCATCCTCGCCATAAATGGCCGGCTGAACCGGCAGATATTGCCGGATAGCGGCCAACAGCTCGTCGAGATAAAGACTTTTTCTGGCACTGACCGGCACGATGGCCGCGAACGGAAACTCCGTATCGAAATCCTGGATCAGCGGCAACAGATTGCCTTTGTCGCCCATGAGGTCGGCCTTGTTGACCACCAGCAGCACCGGCTTGTTCTTGGGCAGCATCTTGAGCACGAGGCGGTCGGCTTCGCCCAGATGCATGGGCTCGATGACGAACAGCACGACATCAACTTCAGTCAGTACCTGTGTGACGGTCTTGTTGAGGCTGCGATTGAGCGCGTTGACATGCTTCTGCTGAAAACCCGGCGTATCGACGAATAGATACTGCGTGTCATCAGTAGTATGGATACCCAGCAAGCGATGACGTGTGGTCTGCGCCTTGCGCGAAGTGATGCTGAGCTTCTGGCCGAGTATATGGTTAAGCAGGGTCGACTTGCCCACATTGGGCCGGCCGACGATGGCGATGGTGCCGCAGCGGAAATCCGCGTTGGCCGGCTTGCTGTCGTGCTGTGTCATGATTTTCCGCCTGCTCGCGGCCGAACGGAGCCGGCTGCAGTAAGCTGTTCGTAGGCCAATTGCGCTGCCTGTTGTTCGGCGACACGGCGGCTGGAGCCTGCACCTTCGCTGCGGATGTCGAGCTGGGGGATATGACAGGCCACCTTGAACACCTGGCAATGCGCCTCCCCCTCGATGGCGAGTACGGTATATTCGGGCAGCTCCAGCTTGCGGCCCTGCAAATGCTCCTGCAGCAGCGATTTGGCATCCTTGCCGATGGCAGCAGGGTCGATCGCATCCAGCAATTGGGCGTAAAGCTTCAGCACCAGCGTCTCCGCTGCGGCAAAGCCGCCATCGATGAACACGGCGCCGATGATGGCTTCCAGAGCGTCGGCGAGCACCGAGGGCCGGCGCCATCCGGCGCTTTTAAGCTCGCCCTCGCCCAGACGCAGCGCGTCGCCCAGGTTCAGGCCAAGCGCGATCTCACTCAAGGTCTGCTCCTTGACCAGCTGCGCGCGCAAGCGGCTCAGGTCGCCTTCGGACAGTTTGGGGTAACGCAGATAAAGCTGATGGGCAATGATGAAATTGAGCGCGCCGTCGCCGAGGAATTCCAGGCGCTCGTTATTGTTGCCGCTATGGCTGCGGTGCGTGAGCGCCTGGTTCAGCAGCGCTTCATTATTGAACGAATGGCCGATCAGCCGATGCAGTACATGTTGCGGCATGCGTTATTGGTCGGCCAGATTGGCGGCGGCATCGGTGGATACCGAAAAATCGAGCAGTGCGCTGACGTTGCCGACCAACGGCACGATGGTCTGATAGTCGACGCCGACTATCGTTTCGCCGGTAGCGGTTTTCGACACTGCGAGATCGCTGCCCTTGATGATGGTGATATTGTCGATCACCGCATTGCGGTTGAAACTGGCAGAAATATCGCTCTTGCTCATCTGGTCGAAGGCGGGGTCATTGGCAATTTTGGTAATGGCCTTCTTGATCGAGAAATACTCGATGTAGGCCGGCACCAGCTTCATGCCGATGATGGCCACGAATACGATGCCCGCGATCATGAGCACCATGCCGAGAAAAGTCATCCCATTTTGCTTATGCATAGCGGTGCCTCTTTAATGAATGGTGTTGCCAATTCTGCCGAAATTGTCGAAGTTCCACCAGATGACGAAAGCGCGGCCGACCAGGTTGTCTTCGGGCACGAAGCCCCATACGCGGCTATCCTTGCTGTTGTCTCGATTATCGCCCATGGCGAAATAATGTCCGGGCGGCACGGTAACCTCGCCGTCGATGGCGATGCCTTCCGGTTCGATCAGGATATCGTGTTTGACATCGCCGAGCTGTTCGGCATGACGCTTGGCGTTGACCATATTAAGACCACTGCCGACATAATCGTAGTCGCCGAGATCGCTTTGTTCCTGTGCCACACCATTGATGTAAAGCGTCTTGTCGCGATAGGCGATGTGATCGCCGGGCAAGCCGACCACACGCTTGATGTAGTCGATGGAGGGGTCAGGCGGATAATGGAAGACGAAAACATCGCCGCGCTGCGGATGGCCGATCTCGAAAAAGGTGTTATTGAGCAGCGGTACACGCAGGCCGTAGGCAAATTTGTTGACGAGAATGAAATCGCCGGAAATCAGCGTCGGCATCATGGAGCCGGAAGGAATCTTGAACGGCTCGACCAGAAACGAGCGGACGAGAAACACCGCCAGGATGACCGGGAAAAAACTCTTGGAATATTCGACAACGACCGGATCGGCGCTGCCTGCAGGCCGGCGCTTGCGCAGGAACAGGCTGTCCAGCAGCCAGATGAAGCCGGTCAGCGCCAATACCACCAGCATGAATAGTGCGAACATCATAGGAAGTCTCCCGTAATTTGAATGCACGGCCTGCGGCAGCGGTTTCCGGCGCCATCAGGCAGGATTTGTTATTTGTCTTCGACCCGGAGTATGGCGAGAAAAGCTTCCTGCGGAATCTCCACATTGCCGACCTGTTTCATGCGCTTCTTGCCTTCCTTCTGCTTTTCCAGCAGCTTGCGCTTGCGCGTGATGTCGCCGCCGTAGCATTTGGCCAGTACGTTCTTGCGCATGGCCTTGACCGTTTCGCGCGCGACGATGTTGGCGCCGATCGCTGCCTGCACCGCCACGTCGAACATCTGGCGCGGAATCAGCTCGCGCATCTTGGCGCAGAGCTGGCGGCCGCGGAACTGGCTGTTGGCGCGGTGCACGATCAATGACAACGCATCGACACGGTCACCGTTGACCATGATATCAAGCTTGACCAGGTCCGCCGCGCGGAATTCGAGAAATTCGTAGTCCATGGAAGCATAGCCGCGCGACACCGATTTCAGCTTGTCGAAAAAGTCGAGCACGACCTCATTGAGCGGCATCTCGTAGCTCAGCATGACCTGCCGCCCCATATACTGCATGTTGCGCTGGATGCCGCGCTTGTTGTTGCACAGCGTCATCACCGGACCGACATAGTCCTGCGGCATCAGCATGTTGACGGTAATGATGGGTTCGCGGATTTCGTCGATGCGCGAAGGCTCGGGCAAGCGTGACGGGTTCTCGATCTGCACGACTTCCCCACTCTTGAGCAGCAGCTCGTAAACGACCGTAGGCGCGGTCGTGATGAGGTCCATGTCGTATTCGCGCTCGAGCCGCTCCTGCACGATTTCCATGTGCAGCAGGCCGAGGAAACCGCATCGGAAACCGAAGCCGAGCGCGGTTGAATTCTCGGGCTCGAACTGCAGCGATGCATCGTTGAGACGCAGTTTTTCCAGCGCATCGCGCAGCGCCTCGAACTGGTTGGATTCGACCGGGTAGAGGCCGGCGAATACCTGTGGCTGCACTTCCTTGAAACCCGGCAGCGGTTCGCTGGCGAGCTTGTCCGCCAAGGTCACCGTATCCCCGACCTTGGCGCTGGTCAGCTCTTTGATACCGGCAATGATGAAGCCCACCTCGCCCGCAGACAACGCTTCCTTTTGACGCGAATGCGGCGTGAATACGCCTACCTGTTCGCACAGGTGAACGGCGCCGGTTGCCATCAGCCGGATCTTGTCCTTGGCCTTGAGCCGGCCATCGACGACGCGCACCAGCATGACGACGCCGACATAATTATCAAACCACGAATCGATGATGAGCGCCTTCAGCGGCTTATCGGCATCGCCAGTCGGCGCCGGCATACGCGCTACCACCGCTTCGAGCACGTCGCGCACGCCATTGCCGGTTTTGGCCGAGCAGCGCACCGCGTCGGTGGCTTCCACACCGATGACGTCTTCGATTTCCTGGATCACGCGTTCTGGATCAGCCGACGGCAGGTCGATCTTGTTGAGCACAGGCACCACTTCCACGCCCTGATCGATGGCCGTATAGCAGTTAGCCACGCTTTGCGCCTCTACCCCCTGGCTCGCATCCACGACCAGCAGCGCACCTTCGCATGCCGCGAGCGATCGGCTCACTTCATAGGAAAAGTCGACATGGCCCGGCGTATCGATGAGATTGAGCTGGTAAGTCTCTCCATTCAACGCCTTGTACTCCAGCGCCGCCGTCTGCGCCTTGATGGTGATGCCGCGCTCGCGCTCGATATCCATGGAGTCGAGCACCTGCGCCTCCATTTCGCGATCGGACAGGCCCCCGCAGAGCTGGATGATGCGATCAGCCAGCGTGGACTTGCCGTGATCGATGTGGGCGATGATGGAAAAATTGCGAATGTTTTTCATGGGGATCCGGATGCCAACAAGAAGGGCGCCGCAGCGCCCTTCTTGTATCAAGCTATTGCGCGGATTTTACAGCAAACGCCATGCATCCGCATCTGAAGCATGTTATTTACCGTTGCCGACCTTGACCGGCACATACAGCGTATTTGCGCCGCGTTGCACCAGCAAGGCCACGGTCTTGCCGGCAGCCAGTGCCGCCAGCTGCTTGTTGAACTGATCCAGATTCTGCACCTGGCTGTTGTTCATGCCGAGCACCACGTCCCCGCGGCGGATGCCGGCTTGCGCCGCCCCACCCTGGGCATCGAGCACGAGCAGGCCGTTCTTGCCCAGTTCCTTTTTCTGCTGCGGCGTCAGTTCCTTGAGGGCAAGACCGAGGCGATTGACTTCGCTTTGTGCCGGGCCATCATCACTGGCAGCCGCTGCATTCTGCTCGGTCGGCATCTCGCCAAGCGCGATATTGAGCGTGCGATTGGCGCCTTTGCGCAACACGGTCACCGGCGCGGTCTTGCCCGGTGGCGTTGCGGCCACGATGCGCGGCAGGTCGGAAGAAGTATTGATGGGCTTGCCGTTGAATTGCGTAATCACGTCACCCACCTGCAGGCCGCCCTTCTCGGCGGGACTGCCCTTCTCCACACTGGCGACCAGTGCGCCATGCGTATTCTTCATGCCGAAGGATTCGGCCAATTCCTTGGTCAGTTCCTGAATGCCGATGCCCAGCCAGCCACGCGTCACCTTGCCGGTCTCCTTGAGCTGGTTGGCGACATCGATGGCAACATCGATCGGAATCGCGAACGAGAGGCCCATGTAACCGCCGGTGCGGCTGTAGATCTGCGAATTGATGCCGACCACTTCGCCCTTGAGATTGAACAGCGGGCCGCCGGAATTACCGGGATTGATCGCGACATCGGTCTGGATGAACGGTACGAAATTCTCTTGCGGCAAGGCACGGCCCTTGGCACTGACGATGCCGGCGGTCATGGTGTTTTCGAGACCGAACGGCGAACCGATGGCCACCACCCACTCGCCCACCTTGAGCTGATCCGGGTTGCCGACCGTGATCTTGGGCAGGCCGGTGGCGTCGATCTTGAGCAGTGCGACGTCGGTACGTGCATCGGCGCCGATGATCTTGGCCTTGAATTCGCGCTTGTCGGACAGCTTGACAATGACCTCATCGCCACCGCGCACCACGTGAGCATTGGTCAGCACGTAACCGTCGCCGCTGATCAGAAAACCCGAGCCCAGCGATTGCGGCGCGGGATTGGCCTGCGGCTCATCGGCGCCAGGACCGGGCACGCCCGGCATCGGAATACCGAAACGACGGAAAAATTCACCAAGCGGGCCGTCCTCGGGAATGCCAGGATAAGGCATGGCGCCACTCTGGTCTTCGGCAGACAAGGCTTGCGTAACGCTGATGTTCACCACGGAAGCGCCTTCCTGATCGGCCAGTTCCGTGAAGTCCGGCAGCTCTTTGGCAAAAGCGGTATTGGCCGCGGAGAACAGCATTACCGAAATTATTAGGAATTTTTTAATCATTTAATCCTCGTTGATCACATTTCCATTGGATGGGATTGCTGGCGTCCATGTCATTCGTGCGTAGAATCATGGGCTGGTAGCGCGGGTCCAGGCTGCGTCCGGTCGCATGCGCCTTCAGCCACAACAAACCCAGCACCAGACCGGTCGCAGCGCCAATCACGGCGTATAAGTCGCGCGGCGCGTCTTCGCCGCCCAGCGCATTGCCAAACAGCGCACCGATCAGCAAGGTCAGCAGCGGTGCGCCATAGGCGGCGAGAGAGCTCCCAAGCAATGCGCGTTCATCGACACCGACGATGACGCTGTCGCCCAGTTTGACGCCGATCTGGTTGACTGCCCTGAATAGTTTGCTGCGATGGCCGAATAGTCTACCCCATAGGGAGATGCCGCAACCGCGTGTTTGCCCACACAGGCTGCAAGGCGAGCGACGCACGACTTCCAGTAGCGCCAGTTCATCTTCCACCCCGACAACGACGGCGTGTTCTTCAATCATGAATTAATTATTGCTGAAAATTGATGGCGTGCGCAATTTGCTCGACCGCGGCCTCGGGCACTTCGCCGACGGTAATGACCTGACGGCCATCGATCACGCTGGCGTAGAAGTGCGTGGCTCCCATGACCGAATGGCCGGATTTTGGACGTGCGCCCTTGGCCAGAGGTTCGATGAAAAGCGAAACCGACGCCAGGCCATCCGAGAAAATCAGGTGCGGAACCGGCTCGGCCTTGCCCGGCACCCGGGTCAGCATCTGATCTATTTTGCGATAACCGGGCGGCAGATTGGATAAAGTCCAGCCTTCGGCTTCGGCCAGCACTTTTGAAGGCGCATGCTCCTCCATGACGTAAGCCTTGTCGTGATCGACATTGGGCTGGAACCAGTCCATTTCATGCGTATCGAGCAGGCTGAGCTGACTGAAGGCGATTTTTTCCATGACGCGATCCTGCGCGTCTATGGTGATGTATTTGAGCAGCAAGCCATTCTGCTGATCCGCCCAGAACTTGTAGCCGTAACGGTATTTATCGCGCGCATCGAGAAAAATGACGCGCCCCATGCGCCCGCCTACACGTTCGTTACCGCCTGCACGCGCTTCATAACTGGTTTTGAGATTATCGAGACTGGAAGGCAGGAGTGCCGGAAACATATTGTGGCCGCGACGTTTCTCGATAATGACCTTTTCCTCGCGCGGACTGAAAATTACCACGTCGCTGCCCTGACTCAGCACCTCGCGCGGCTGGCCGTCGAGCATGACAATACGTGCATACTCGCCCTGGCCGTAATTCATATGGGTAATCTGGACCGACCTGGAACCGTTACCTGCCTGATAGACAAAAATACCTTTGTAGCTGAGATCGCGCGCGGCACGCGCCGCCTGTTCCAGCACTTTCCATGGGTCGGCAGCATCCTGCCCGGCCCAGGCTGGCAATGCTGCTGCCAGCAGAGCAACCAACAGAAAACGCATTTAATTGCCGCTGCCGGCGTAAGCCGCAGGCTGGATATAGTATGCAGCACTGCTGGCGGCAGAAGCCTGGTGCGCGAGCAAGTATTCGGCAGGCAGATTCTGGGCGATCTCCTGCGGATTGATCTCGACGCCAGCCTGCCCCTGTTGTTGCACGACCATCCAGCCGACAAACATGACGGCACTGACGGAAGCTGCGGCCGACCACAACGCAGGGGATTTGATGAAGGTCTTTCTGCTGCGCGGCGCCAATACAACGGGCTCCGCTTCCAGCTTTTGCATGAGGCGTTCGTTGAAATGTGGCTTGAGCAGCGCATTGCCGCGCATGACGTCACCGATCAGATGATACGTGGACCAACAACTAGCCATTTCCCCACCCGCCTTGATCGCGGTAAATATATGTTCCGAGCTATTTAGCGCCAGCTCGCCGTCCATGAGCGCTGAAATTTGATCTTTCATTTCGATCTCCTAAAACTTACCACCTTTTATCCCTGGGAGTGTCCAGCAATGGACGCAATTTTTCCGCTATGGTCTCGCGCGCCCGGAAAATACGCGATCGTACCGTACCGATCGGGCAGTTCATCAGGGTAGCGATTTCCTCATAGCTCAAGCCTTCGATTTCACGCAAGGTGATCGCCGTGCGCAACTCCTCGGGCAGTTTCGGGTTCTGCAACATGCGCTTCAAGATCCACGCCATGCGTTCATCGGCGCCGTGCAAAGGCGGGTAATGGGATATCCCGAGGAGCAGAATCTCGGCCATGGCGTTTCCTAACATTTGTAAGAATTTGT
>CBILOJ010000029.1:0-13683 GCA_966238525.1 uncultured Methylophilaceae bacterium
CCATTAGCCGTGCGCGGTTGAGCCGGGCGCACGAGGTACTATTCCTCGTTACCGGTGCCGGCAAGCAGCAGGCGGTCGACGACTGGCGCCGCGGCATTGCCATTCCGGCGAGCCATATCGATTGTCAAAATGGCGTCGATATCTATTGTTACGGTGTCAATCTCGCCTAAAACAAACGGCGGCGCGATTGACTCGCGCCGCCGTTCGATCAGGTGTTCTGGATCACGATATTCGGAAATTTGCTGCTGTGATCCAGGCTTAGCTGCGACAGCTTGATCGCCACCGTGCGGGCAATCTGCCGATAAATTCCCGCAATCTGGCCATCCGGCTCGGCTGCCACGCTGGGCGTGCCGCTGTCGGCCTGTTCACGGATGCGGATGTCCAGCGGCAACGCACCGAGCAAGTCGACATCGTAATCCTGGCTCATGGCGGCGGCGCCGCCCGCACCGAAAATGTGCTCTTCATGCCCGCATTTGGAGCAGATGTGCGTGCTCATGTTTTCGACAATGCCCAGGATCGGGATGCCGACCTTCTCGAACATCTTGAGCCCCTTGCGCGCGTCGAGCAGTGCGATGTCCTGGGGTGTGGTGACGATGACGGCGCCAGTTACCGGTACTTTTTGCGCCAGCGTGAGCTGGATGTCACCGGTACCTGGCGGCAGATCGACCACGAGGTAATCGAGATCGCGCCAGCGCGTTTCGCGCAATAGTTGCTCAAGGGCACCGGTGACCATGGGGCCACGCCAGACCATGGGAGTATCCATATCGATCAGGAAGCCGATAGACATGGCTTGTACGCCATGGCGCTCGAGCGGTTCCATACTCTTGCCGTCGGCGCTTTCGGGGCGTGCCGTGATGCCCAGCATTTGCGGTTGCGAAGGGCCGTAGATGTCGGCGTCGAGGATGCCAACAGTAGCGCCTTCGGCCGCCAGGGCGAGCGCCAGGTTGACTGCTGTCGTGGATTTGCCGACGCCGCCCTTGCCGGAAGCAACGGCGATAATGTTTTTGACGCCGGGCAGCAATTGCACGCCGCGCTGCACACTGTGCGACACAATCTTGCTCTGCACATTGACTGAAACGCTGCTGGCGCCAGGCAATTTTTCCAGCTTGTCCTGCACCAGTGCCTGAATTTCCGGCGCGACCGACTTCGCGGGATAACCCAACACGATGTCGAGTGCAACATGATTACCGTCGATGCGTATATTGCGTGCCGATTTGCTGCTGGCGAGATCCTTGCCGGTATGAGGGTCGATGATTTCCTGCAGGGCGGTTTGAACCTGCAATTCCGAAAGAGGCATTACTTTTCCTGAATAAATACAGCAATTTCCTGACGAATGGCATTCTAGCTTATGTGCAAGACAGCGTCATTTGCTAAAATGCTCGAATTCCTGATAAATCAACCTTCTAAGCCCATATGCCCGACCAGCCCCGCAAAATTCTCGTCACATCCGCGTTGCCTTATGCCAACGGCAGTATCCATCTGGGCCATCTCGTCGAATATATCCAGACCGATATCTGGGTACGTTTCCAGAAAATGCAAGGCCACAAGGTGCACTACGTGTGCGCCGACGATACCCATGGCACCCCCATCATGCTGCGCGCCGAGAAAGAGGGCATCAGCGCCGAGGCATTGATTGAACGCGTGCATACCGAGCACAGTGCCGATTTTTCCGACTTTCTCGTCGAATTCGACAATTACTATTCGACCAATTCGACTGAAAATCGTGAATTGTCCGGCAGTATCTATAAAACGCTGAAGGCCAACGGCAAGATTGCAACGCGCACCATCGAACAGTTCTATGACCCGGTCAAGCAGATGTTCCTGCCGGACCGCTTCATCAAGGGCGAATGTCCCAAGTGCCATGCCAAGGACCAGTATGGCGACTCATGCGAGGTCTGCGGCACCACTTACAGCCCGACCGAGCTGATCGAGCCGTATTCGGCTGTTTCCGGCGCGGCTCCGGTACGGCGCGAGACCGAGCATTATTTCTTCAAGTTGTCGGAGTGCGGCGATTTCCTGCAGCAATGGACGCGTTCCGGCACTTTGCAGCCGGAAGCCGCCAACAAGATGGGCGAATGGTTTTCGGCAGGGTTGTCCGATTGGGACATCACACGCGACGCGCCGTATTTCGGTTTCGAAATTCCCGATGCGCCGGGCAAGTACTTCTACGTCTGGCTCGATGCGCCCATCGGCTACATGGCCAGTTTCAAAAACCTGTGCGCGAAAAATCAGTCGGCTGATGGCATTCAAAAGGCCGGACTCGATTTCGACGAATACTGGAAACAGGGCAGTGAAGCCGAGCTCTACCACTTCATTGGCAAGGACATTCTCTATTTCCACGCGCTGTTCTGGCCGGCGGTGCTCAGCAACTCGGGCTATCGCACGCCCAGCGGTATCTTTGCCCACGGCTTTCTCACCGTGAACGGCGAAAAGATGTCCAAATCGCGCGGCACCTTCATTACGGCGCGCAGCTATCTGGATCATCTGAAAAACCCGGAGTACCTGCGTTATTACTACGCCGCCAAGCTCAACGGCAGCATGGAAGACATCGACCTCAATCTCGAGGATTTCGTCGCGCGCGTGAACTCGGATCTGGTGGGCAAGTACATCAATATTGCGAGCAGGACGGCGGGCTTCATTACCAAGCATTTCAACGGCAGGCTGGAAAAAATTTCGAATTTGCCGGTAATCGATGAGATGAGGAAAGCTGCGCCCGTGATTGCGGCAGCCTACGATAATCGGGACTACAGCCGTGCCTTGCGCGAAATCATGCGTCTGGCCGACCTGGCGAATGCGGAGATCGCGGAAGCGGCTCCGTGGGTCAAGGCCAAACAGGAAGGCAATGATGCCAGAGCCGCTTTGGAACTGGATTGCTCGGCGGCATTGGAAATGTTCCGGTTGCTTACGATTTATCTAAAACCGGTATTGCCGGCTTTGGCTGCCAATATCGAAACATTCCTCAATGTGCCTGAATTGACCTGGGCGTCGGTGAATACGCCATTCGAGTCAGGCCATCGCATCAACGATTATGCACATCTCATTACCCGTATCGACCCTAAACTGGTCGAAGCCATGACCGAAGCCAACAAGGATACCATGCAACAGAACTTGTCCACTGAAGCCGGCACATCAGCCGCCCAACAACCTGCACAAGAGCCAGCCTATATCTCCATCGACGATTTCAGCAAAGTCGACCTCCGTATTGCGCGTATTGTGGAGGCCCGGCAGGTCGAAGGCTCGGAGAAGCTGCTGCAGCTCACGCTCGATATCGGTGAGGACAAGCCGCGCAATGTCTTTGCCGGCATCAAGTCGGCTTACGATCCGGCAACGCTCAAGGATCGGTTGACCGTCATGGTGGCGAATCTTGCTCCGCGCAAGATGAAATTCGGTTTATCGGAAGGCATGGTGCTGGCTGCAAGCGACGAGCGGGGCGGGCCTTACATTCTGGCGCCAGACAGTGGCGCGCAGCCGGGCATGCGCGTCAAATAACCCGGTGTTCAAAAAACAAAAAAGCCTCGCGAGAGGCTTTTTTGTTTTACGTACCGGTTAATTTGCCGCCTTGTTCTTGGCAGCCGCCGTCGCAGTTTTGGCACTGCCGACCGTGAGGTCCTTCTTGACCTTGTCGACCGTCGATTTGCCAAAGCCCGGCACCTTGTCGAGATCGTCGACCGATTTGAACTGCCCGTTCTTTTTGCGGTATTCCACGATGGCTTCGGCTTTTTTCGGGCCGATACCGCTTACATCTTGCAGGTCGGCCGCCGTGGCGGAATTAAGATCGACAGCCGCGTGCGCGGCAAGCATGTTCAGCGCGAAAGCGGCGGCCAATACGGTCAATAGTGTTTTCTTCATGAGTTCCCCTTGCAGCTATCTGGTTGTCGGAGGTGATGCAAGCTGATTGACGAGCACACCTTAGACGTGGCGTTGCGTTGCGGGAACTAGCAGAACTGACAGGTGACGCGCTCAGCGCGCGGGAATGTCGCGTGCAATCGCCTCAAGCGCGGCACGCGGATCGGCGGCGGCCGTGATCGGGCGGCCGATCACGAGGTAGTGAGCGCCATTACGTATGGCATCGGCAGGTGTAACCACGCGCGACTGGTCATCGAGGCTGGCACTAACGGGGCGGATGCCTGGTGTAACGAGGCAGAAGTCCGGCCCGAGCGCACTGCGCAGCAGCGTGGCTTCCTGCGCCGAGCAGACGACGCCATCGAGGCCGGCTTCCTTGGCCAGCCCGGCCAGGTGCAGCACCTGGCCTTGTACGCTGGTGGAGACGCCGACCTGTTTGAGCGCGGTCTGGTCCATGCTGGTCAGTACCGTTACCGCAATCAATAGCGGATCGGCGCCGCTCTTTGCCACGCCTTCGCGCGCAGCCTGCATCATGGCGAGCCCGCCCGAGGCGTGCACATTCAACATCCATACGCCCAGCCGCGCTGCGGCTTCGCAGGCCTTGGCTACGGTGTTGGGAATATCGTGGAATTTGAGGTCGAGGAAAACATCGAAACCTTTGGCGATCAAGTCCTCGACCAGCCGGGGACCCGCCGCGGTAAACAGCTCCTTGCCTACCTTGAGCCGGCAGGCTTGCGGATCGAGCCGGGCCGCCAGGGCGAGCGCCTGGGCAGCATCGGCATAATCGAGGGCGACGACAATGGCGGGATTGCTTGCATCAACGGTCATACCAGAGGCTCCCTGGGTTCGGGTGGGAAAGATTCCCAGGAGTTGCAGGCCGGGCACTGCCAATGGTAGTGCCGCGCGCGGAATCCGCACTGATCGCAGAAATAGGCGCTACGGTTGCCTATGGCATTTCGTACCGCAAGCTGCATGATGTGATTGTCCTGCTCGCTATTGTCGAGCATGGCGCGCGCCTGTAGCAGCTGGTCCAGCGTCTGCAGGCTGGGCCTTTTCGCCAGTTCGTCGCGTGCCAGTTTAGCCGCGTCCTCGGCCCCTTGTTCCGACATGGTCGCTTCATAAACCACGCTGAGCAGCGAGGCCATCTTGTAGGTCTGCAGATAGGTCTTGAGCAGTTTGAGGCCTTCGGCCGTCCGGTTCAGTGCGCGATAACTGGCCAATATTTTGGCCGAGATGAAACCGAGGAATTCGGCCTGCTGGAATTCGATGCGTTTCCAGATCGAGATCGCCGCTTCGTGCACACCGGTCGCCGCTTCGATATCGCCCAGCATGACATTGGCACGTACGCAGTTCTGGTTCGCGTTCAGTGCCAGCTGCAGCTGTTGCCTGGCCGTATCGGTTTCGTTGGCCAGGGTCGAACGTATCGCCATTTCGCAATAGTACTGGGCGATTTCCTTGCGAAAGGGCACTCCAGACAGGCGCTCAAGCTCGGTGGCGGCGGTGATGGCACGCTCCCACTCGCGCTCACGTACATAAATTTCAAGCAGCGCACGCAATGCCGGCTGCTGGTAGCGGCTGTCGTCAAGCGCGCGGAACAGCTCTTCGGCGCGGTCCAGCAGGCCGGCCTTGAGATAGTCCTGCGCCAGTTCGGCGGTTACGGCGAGCTTTTGCGGATCGGGTAGCTCCTTGCGCGACAGCAGGTTGAGGTGCAAATGGATGGCACGGTCGACTTCGCCGCGGCGGCGGAACAGGCTGCCGAGCGCGAAATGCAGCTCCAGCGAATCAGCGTTGGCTTCCACGGCCTCTACAAACGCTTCAATAGCCTTGTCGTGCTGATCGCTGATGAGAAAGTTGAGGCCCTTGAAATAGGCGGCGGGCAAGGCGGTCGATTCCGACATGAGCTGCTTGATGTCGACGCGCGCGGCGAGCCAGCCCAGGCTGAAGAACAGGGGCAGGGCCAGTAGCCACCAGTATTCGAATTCCATCATGATTTCAGTGTGGCGAAATTACAGAGCAGACAAGCAGACCCGGCGTGCATCAGTGCGTGCCGCCGGCGCTGGTACGAGCCTTGAGTTCGCGCTGCAGTGCGAGCAACTTGCGGCGCTGCCGTATCAGCGGCGATAAACAGGTCATGACGCCGACCAGGGCGCCTGCGGAAAAAGTAGCCAGTATCATCAACGATAGAGGCGCACGCCAGACATAGCCGAGATAATAATGTAAGGCCACCGGTTCGACATTTTTCATGACGAAGCCCAGCAGCAGGATGAACACGACCAGACCGAGCGCTATGTAGAGGTATCGCATGCGTGCATTTTACCTAAGCAGTCGCAAAAACGTTAACGATAGTCGAAAAACATAAAAAAACGGCAGCATCCCGAAGGAGTGCTGCCGCTTATTAGAGGCTGGAACAGCCTATTGAGACAAATCCACGCGTTCGCGCAATTCCTTGCCGGCCTTGAAGTGCGGTACGTATTTCTCAGGTACCTGTACCTTGGTGCCGGTTTTGGGATTACGGCCGAGACGCGGGGGACGATAGTTCAGGCTGAAACTGCCGAACCCCCGGATTTCTATGCGTTCCCCGGTGGCGAGATTGTCCGTCATCGAATCAAGAATGGCCTTTACGGAAAGCTCGGCATCCTTGACTACCAGCTGCGGAAATCGCGCCGCCAGATTGGCTATCAACTCTGATTTCGTCATGGCTAAAACCTTTTGAAGGCAGTGCCTTATTCGTTGTTTTTGCTGTCGAGTTTAGCCTTCAAAAGCGCACCAAGATTGGTGGTACCCGCCGCACCAGCATTGTCATGGCTGAACTTCTGCATGGCGTCCGCTTCATCGGCCTGGTCCTTAGCCTTGATCGACAGGCTGATGTTGCGGCTCTTGCGGTCGATGTTGACGATACGGGCTTCGACTTCCTGGCCGACCTGCAGCACGCTTGCAACATCGGTCACCTTCTCCTTGGAGATCTCGGAGGCGCGCAGATAGCCTTCGATCTCGCCATCCAGGGTAATGACTGCACCCTTGTCTTCGATGGCCTTGACCGTACCCTTGACGATCGCACCCTTGTCGTTCAGCGTGGTGTAGGCGTTGAACGGATCGTTGTCGAGCTGCTTGACGCCCAGGGAGATACGTTCCTTCTCGACGTCGATGCTGAGCACGACGGCGGACAGTTCATCGCCCTTCTTGAAGTTGCGGATGGCTTCTTCGCCAGGCTGGTTCCACGACAAGTCGGACAGGTGAACGAGACCGTCGATGCCACCGGACAGGCCGATGAATACGCCGAAGTCGGTAATCGACTTGATCTGGCCCGATACCTTGTCGCCCTTCTTGTGCGAGGCGGCAAAATCATCCCAGGGGTTGGGCTGGCATTGCTTCATGCCGAGCGACAGGCGGCGGCGGTCTTCGTCGATCTCGAGGATCATGACTTCGACTTCGTCGCCAAGCTGGGCGATCTTGGCCGGATGGACGTTCTTGTTGGTCCAGTCCATTTCGGAGACGTGCACCAGGCCTTCGATACCGGGTTCGATTTCAACGAATGCACCGTAGTCGGTCAGGTTGGTCACCTTGCCGAACAGGCGGGTGCCGACCGGGTAGCGGCGGCCCAGGTTGACCCATGGATCGTCGCCGAGCTGCTTGATGCCGAGCGAGACGCGGTTCTTTTCCTGATCGAACTTGAGGATCTTGGCTTCAACTTCCTCGCCGACGGACAGCACTTCCGATGGATGCTTGACGCGGCGCCAGGCCAGGTCGGTGATGTGCAGCAGGCCGTCAATGCCGCCGAGATCGACGAATGCGCCGTAATCGGTGATGTTCTTGACGATACCCTTGACCACAGCGCCTTCCTTGAGGTTGGCCAGCAGCGCTTCGCGATCTGCACCCATGCTTTCCTCAAGCACGGCACGACGGGAAACCACGACATTGTTGCGCTTGCGGTCGAGCTTGATGACCTTGAAGTCCCACTCCTTGCCTTCGAACGGCGTGGTGTCCTTGACCGGGCGCAGGTCGACCAGCGAACCGGGCAGGAAGGCGCGGATGCCGTTGACCATGACGGTGAGGCCGCCCTTGACGCGGCCGTTGATCACGCCCTTGATGATACGGCTATCGTTCATGGCCTCTTCGAGGTCGAGCCATGCCGCGAGACGCTTGGCCTTTTCGCGCGACAGGCGCGTAGAGCCGTAGCCGTCTTCAAGCGATTCGATGGCGACCTTGACGAAATCGCCGACGCTGACTTCGAGCTCGCCGCGATCGTTACGGAATTCATTGGCCGGGATGATGCTTTCCGACTTGAGGCCGGCATTGACGATGACGTAATCGTCGTCCACGGCAATCACTTCTGCCGTGATGACTTCGCCTGAGCGCATTTCCTGGCGCGTCAGGCTTTCTTCGAACATCGCGGCAAAGCTTTCGCCGGAAGGGTTGGAGGTTGTGGAAACGTTAGCCATTAAAAAATACCTAAGGTAATCCCGCCGTGCAGCGGGTCAATTAAAAAAAGCCACGGACCGGTGAAGTCCATAGCGCTACGGGCACTGCCAAACTCAAATTGGTTGCTGCTGGTGCTTCTATTCGGATTTCCGCTGTTGCGCCAATACCGCCTGGACGGCTTCCTCTATGGTGAGATTGCTGGTTTCCAGTAGTGCGGCTTCGGCGCTTTTCTGCAGGGGCGCTACCGGTCTTTGTCGGTCCCGGGCGTCGCGTTGTTGCAAGTCCTGCAAAATTTCCGAAAGGTTAGCATGGATTCCTTTTGCCATCAACTGCTTATGACGTCGTTCGGCGCGCACCTCGGCACTGGCCGTAAGATAGATTTTAGTCTCCGCGTCCGGAAAAATCACGGTCGCCATGTCGCGTCCGTCGGCGACTAGGCCGGGCGAGCGCCGAAAGCTGTGCTGCAGGCCGACGAGGGCTTGCCTCACCATTGGATGCACCGCGACTTCGGAAGCGCCACGACTCATGTTCTCGGTGCGGACTTCCTCGCTGACGATCACGTTGTCGAGATAAATCTCGCCGCGTTCGAAGCGAATGTCGAGCGTGCGCGCCAGTGTGGCCAGCGCCGATTCGTCCTGCCAGGAAATATCCTGCCGTGCAGCTGCCAGCGCCACGATGCGGTAGAGTGCGCCGGAATCGAGATAATGGTAGCCGAGCTGTTGTGCGACCAATTGCGCCACCGTTCCCTTACCCGAAGCGGAGGGACCGTCGATGGCAACGACAGGGGCAGGACGCTGAAGAGTCATTGATTAATAATTCCTATCAATCTATTCGTAACAATCAATTTGATTCATGCTTGAGCATAACTGATAATGATTCTCAACAACATCAGGAGCCCATCATGAAAAAAACACTTTCATTTGCTGCCGTGCATTTTACCGTGGCTTTCAGCGTTGGCTACGCCTTGACCGGCAGTGTGGCCGTGGGTGGGGCGATGGCCTTGATTGAGCCGGCCTGCAATACCGTGGCCTTTTTCTTCCATGAAAAATTGTGGCAGAAGCTGGGCGAATCGGGATGGAAGCACGCCCATTAGGCCTGGGTGATAGCAGCGAATTCGCTGAAGTAATCCGGGAAGGTCTTGGCAACGCAGCCCGGATCATTGATCGTGACCGCCACCTTGCCCAGTGAAGCCAGCGAAAAACACATGGCCATGCGGTGATCGTCATAAGTGTCAATGGCGACGCCGGCAGCCAGCCGGGTCGGTGGCGTGACCACCAGATAATCCGCACCTTCCTCGACCTGGGCGCCCAGCTTGCGCAATTCGGTCGACATGGCCGCCAGGCGGTCGGTTTCCTTGACACGCCAGCTGGCAATATTGCTTAACCGGGTCGGTCCATCGGCGAAGAGTGCGGCGACCGCCAGGGTCATGGCGGCGTCGGGGATGTGGTTGCAATCCAGATCCAGCGCTTTAAGTTTGCCGCTCACTGGCGCACTGGCAGCAATCCAGTTGTCGCCATAATCGATGCGCGCGCCCATTAGCGCCAGTGCCTCGGCGAAGCGCACATCCCCCTGTATGCTGTTTTTGCCTATGCCTTCAACCCTGACCGGACCGCCGCCGATAGCGCCTGCCGCGAGAAAATAGGAGGCAGCCGATGCATCGCCCTCGACGTGGATGGTGCCCGGGCTCAGGTAGCGGCTGCCGGCCGGAATGACGAAGCGATGCCAGCCTTCGCGTTCGACCGCGACGCCGAAGCGCGCCATCAGGTTGAGCGTGATGTCGATGTAGGGCTTGGAAATGAGTTCCCCGACCACTTCGATCACCGCCTGCTGCCCGGCGAGCGGCAGGGCCATGAGCAGCGCAGTCAGGAACTGGCTGGAAACATCGCCACGCACACGGATCGGCTCGGCCACCGTAATGCTGGCCGGGGAAATCTGCAGCGGCGGATAGCCTGCTGCGCCGAGATAGTCGATGGCAGCGCCAGCCTGGCGCAAGGCGTCGACGAGATCGCCGATCGGCCGCTCGTGCATGCGCGGTACGCCGGAAAGCCGGTAGCGGCCGTGCGACAGCGCCAGGGCGGCCGTCAGCGGCCGGAAGGCGGTACCGGCGTTGCCGAGGAAGAGCTCGGCCTGCTTGTTGGGGAACACGCCCTCCGTGCCCGCGATGCGCCAGTCTTGCGCACCGGTTTGCGTTACCGTCACGCCCAGCGTATGCAGCGCTTCCAGCATGCGCTCGACATCATCCGACTGCAGCAGGTCGCGGATGTCTGTCGTGCCATGCGCCAGCGCCGCCAGCAGCAGGGTCCGGTTGGAAATACTCTTGGAGCCCGGCAGCGCGACATTGCCGGTGGCAACCGATGCCGGCTGCAGGTCGAGTGTGGCGGTCATGCTGCAGGATCCGGATTCTTGTTCGTGCCCCATGCATTGCGCGCTTGGCTGGCGCGCTCGAATAGCGCCTTGAGACCGGCGCCGTCGCTTTGGTGCAGCAATTCACGCATCTGCTCGAGCTCAGTCTGGTAGGCATCGAGCTCACTCAGCAAGGCGTCGCGATTGGCGAGGCTGATATCGCGCCACATTTCGGGCGAACTGCCGGCGATGCGCGTGAAATCGCGAAAACCGCTGGCGGCAAAATCGAACAATTGTTCCGCATTGGCGCGCCGGCTAAGACCGTCGACGAGCGCAAATGCGAGCAGGTGCGGCAGATGGCTGACGGCGGCAAAAATATGATCATGCGTCGCGGCGTCCATGGAGCAAATGTTGGCGCCCGCGGCTTGCCACATGCGGCTTACCGCGTCCAATGCTTGTGAATTCGTTTCGGTAGCTGGCGTGAGAACGACGTTCCGGTTATGGAAGAGCTCCGGATGCGCCGCGGCCACGCCGCTTTTTTCAGCGCCGGCGATCGGATGGCCGGCGACGAAGCGTTCGAAATGGGCGGGCAGTGCAGCACGAGCCTGGCGAAGGACATCGGACTTGGTACTGCCGACATCGGTAACGACGGTGTGCGGGCCTAAGTGCGGCGCAATGGTCGTGAGAATGGCCGGAATCTGCGCGACCGGCGTGGCGATGACAACCATGTCGGCATCGGCGAGGGCAGATTCAAGATCATGGGTAGCTTCGTCGATCACGCCAAGATCAAGCGCCGGCTGCAGACTGTCGCCGGCGCGGCCGATGCCGACGATATGCTGCACGGCGTGCGCGCGCTTGAGCGCTAGTGCCAGCGATCCGCCGATCAGGCCGACGCCGAATATGAGCAGTTTATTCAATGGATTAAACGCAAGCGGGAACAAAACCCGGATTGTAGCATGCGGCACAAGCCGTACTGTAGGGCGCAGCGGGGAGGAATGCGAGGAGGAGAAGCAAGAGCGGCGCTTCAATGCAAGGCTCTATTTGCACTGAAACGCCGTTTGCTAGGAGATGGCACTTGATATGACAGCCCTGATGTAAAAGGTTTCAGGGTTTTGTAAATTTTATTTATTTTTCCGGCGGCTTGGGCGTAGCGCACCACTGATTGTCCACCAGATATTCCTGCGGCAGGAAATTCTGCTTGTAAGCCATCTTGGCGCTTTCGGCGATCCAGTAGCCCAGATAGAGATAGGGCAGGCCGAGGCCGCGGCACCATTCGATCAGCCACAGAATGTTATAGGTGCCATAACTGGCTTTTTTATCTTGTGCATCGAAGAAGGTATAGACGGCGGAAGCGCCGTCGCGCACGAGGTCGACGACACTGACGATCTTGAGCACGCCGCCCTGGCGGAATTCCACCATCATGCTCTCGACATTGCTTTGCACGAGGAAATTACGGTATTGCTCCACGGTGTCCTGCTCGTTGCCGCTGTCATGGCGCTGGGTCTGGTAAGCAGCGTACAAGGCATAATGTTCGTCACTGAAGGTCAGCGGCATCAAGGTTGCGCTGAGCGTTGCATGCTGGCGCCAGGCGCGGCGCTGGCTGCGGTTCGGCCCAAAGCGCTCGACCGGCAGTCGTACCGGCACGCAGGCATTGCAATGTTCGCAATGCGGACGGTAGGCGAACTTGCCGCTGCGACGGAAGCCGAGCTGGATCAAGCCGCTATAGGTGTCGGCATCGATCAGATGATGCGGCGTGGCAATCAGCGATTGCGCTTGGCGGCCGGGCAGATAGCCGCAAGGATAAGCCGTCGTCGCGTAGAACTGCAATTTCTGCAAATGTGCGTCATTCGGAAGCGTCATGGCAGGGCTCGCCTGGATGTCCGGAAGAATTACTCTACCTCAAAATATCTTCCCTTACTGTTCAATTAAACGCTCGAGCTGCTGCAGGAATTCGGTGCGGCTGATTTCCCTGGCGCCCAGCGAGGCGAGATGCGTGGTCTTCATCTGGCAGTCGATTAGCCGGCAGCCATGCTGCTCGAGCTCTCGCACCAGATGCACGAGGGCGATTTTCGACGCATCGGTGACAAGATGAAACATCGATTCGGCAAAAAAAACATTGCCGACAGCGACGCCATAAATGCCGCCGACCAGATGCCCGGCCATGCGCACTTCCACGCTACGGCCATAGCCCAGCGCATGCAGTTCGCAATAGGCTTGCATCATTTGCGGCGTAATCCAGGTGCCGTCCTGGCCCGGGCGCGGCGTAGACGCGCAGGCTTCGACCACGGTGCGGAAAGCCGTATTGCAACTGACGGTGTAATCCTGCCGGCGCATGCGTTTCTGCAGCGAGCGCGAGACATGCAATTCATGCGGGAACAGCACCATACGCGGATCTGGGCTCCACCACAGGATAGGCTGTTCGGGTCCGAACCACGGAAAAATGCCGAGGCGGTAGGCCTGCAGCAAGCGTTGCGGCGACAGGTCGGCGCCGGCGGCCAGCAAGCCGTTAGGCTCGCGCAGGGCATGCTGCACCGGGGGGAAAGCCTGCTGTGCGGTAAGCCAGGGAATCATGCAGAACCGATCGGAAAATCGTGAGCAATGATCAAGCGTAGCTGCGCCGTAGCAATTGCGCAAGAACGTTACCCCTTGCGGACAGGGCAGACGAATGCTGCCCAAACAGCGCTTGCGCCATCGTGCTTGACCTTCCCATGATGGTAAGCTTCACACTGGCATTTTGATTATTGAGGTGCAGCACATGGATCACGCATCGCCGTCGCATTCCGCCAATACCATCGACCTCGCCATCAGCGGCATGAGTTGCGCCTCGTGTGTTGCGCGCGTGGAGAAGGCCTTGCTCAAGCAGTCGGGTGTGGCAGCAGCTGCGGTCAACCTGGCGACCGAGCGCGCCCACGTTGTCCTCGCCGGCGCTACGGCGGAACAGGCGCGGCAGGCGGTGCAGGCCGCGGGCTATAGCGCCGAAATCATCGAAGCCGAGCAGGCCGTCGCGCCGAAACCCTCAGCGCGAGAAGGCATGTACGTCGCTGTCGCCGCATTGTTGTCGGCGCCGCTCGTCCTGCC
>CBILOJ010000030.1:0-13550 GCA_966238525.1 uncultured Methylophilaceae bacterium
CGCCGACATTCGCCTTGTAAGGGCGACGCTCTACCAGCTGAGCTAAGCACCCGTGCTCATCAAGAAAGCGCGCTAGTTTACAGCATCCTTCAGTGCTTTGCCAGCTCTAAATTTGGGAGAATTAGCGGCATTGATTTTGATAGTCGTGCCCGTGCGAGGATTGCGACCGTTGCGGGCAGCACGCTGCCCCACATAAAACGTACCGAAGCCGATCAAAGTAACGGGATCGCCCTTCTTCATTGCTTTCGTGATTGCGGCGGTAGTTGCATCGAGAGAGCGGCCGGCGGCAGCCTTGGAAACGCCAGCAGCCTTAGCGATTTGGTCAATCAGTTCAGACTTGTTCACGTGTGATCCCCTTTCGACATATATGGAAAAGACAGGGGGCAACCCTGCACCCGTTTTATAGCAAGCGGGAAAAGCCCGTGTCAAGCCTTTCCCGGCGTGCACGAGCTTTAATGCTTGGTAATTGAAGCCGGCTTGGAAGCCTTTTCCTCTACTTCCACCTCGGCCACGGGCACTGCATCATCCGCTGGCTTCGGCACACGCTCCAAAGCCAGTTCCAATACTTCGTCTATCCATTTGACCGGATGGATATCCAGGCAATTCTTGATGTTGGCCGGGATGTCGGTCAAATCCTTGACATTCTGTTCCGGGATCAACACCGTCTTGATGCCGCCGCGATGCGCAGCCAGCAGCTTTTCCTTGAGGCCGCCAATCGGTAGAACCTCACCGCGCAGCGTAATTTCGCCGGTCATGGCCACGTCGGCCCGTACCGGTATATTGCTGAGCACGGAGACCAGCGCCGTGCAAATGGCAATACCTGCGCTGGGCCCGTCCTTGGGCGTCGCGCCCTCGGGCAAGTGAATATGAATATCGTTCTTCTCGTAGAAATCCTCGGGGATATTCAATCGCTTGGAGCGGCTACGCACCACACTCATGGCAGCCTGGATCGATTCCTGCATCACCTCGCCGAGCTTGCCGGTGGTAATGGCCTTGCCTTTGCCGGGCAACAGCACGGACTCGATCGTCAGCAATTCACCGCCGACTTCGGTCCATGCCAGACCGGTCACCTGCCCTACCTGGTTTTCAAGAGCCGCGATACCGTAGTCGAAACGATGCACACCCAGGTATTTTTCAAGATTGCGCGGAGTCACGCTGATCTTGCGCGGTGCTTTGGCACCAGCCTTGGCCTTGCTGGTCAGCAATTCCTTGACCACCTTGCGCGCGATCTTCGAAATCTCGCGATCCAGGCTACGCACACCGGCTTCGCGCGTGTAGTAACGCACGATGTCGCGTATCGCCGCTTCGGATACATTGATCTCCGCCTCTTTCAAGCCGTGCGTCTGGAGCTGCTTGGGCAGCAGATAGCGCATGGCGATATTGACCTTTTCATCCTCGGTGTAACCGGAGAGGCGAATGACTTCCATACGGTCAAGCAACGGCGCCGGGATATTGAGCGAATTGGCGGTGGCGACGAACATGACGTCCGACAGGTCATACTCAACCTCGACATAATGGTCGACGAAGGTATGGTTCTGCTCGGGATCCAGCACCTCGAGCAGTGCCGATGACGGATCGCCACGGAAATCCTGTCCCATCTTGTCGACTTCGTCGAGCAGGAACAGCGGGTTCTTGACGCCGACCTTGGTCATGCTCTGCAAGATCTTGCCCGGCATGGAACCGATATAGGTGCGACGATGGCCGCGGATTTCGGATTCATCGCGCACGCCGCCCAATGCCACGCGCACGAATTTGCGATTGATGGCCTTGGCAATGCTCTGGCCGAGCGAGGTCTTGCCGACCCCGGGCGGGCCAACCAGGCACAGAATGGGCGCCTTGAGCTTGTCGACGCGCTGCTGCACCGCCAGATATTCGACAATACGCTCCTTGACCTTTTCCAGGCCGTAGTGGTCGGTGTCGAGTACGTTTTCGGCCACGATCAGATCCTTGCTGATCTTGGTCTTCTTCTTCCATGGCAGATTGACCAGGGTTTCGATGTAATTGCGCACGACGGAAGCTTCGGCCGACATCGGCGACATCATCTTGAGCTTCTTCATTTCGGCATTGACCTTGGCCAGCGCTTCCTTGGGCATGCGCGCCGCCTTGATACGCCGCTCCAGCTCATCAAGATCGGCATTGTCGTCCTGCTCGCCCAGCTCCTTCTGGATCGCTTTCACCTGCTCGTTGAGGTAGTACTCGCGCTGGCTCTTTTCCATCTGACGCTTGACGCGTCCACGGATGCGTTTTTCGACCTGCAGGATATCGATCTCAGATTCAAGCAAGCCCAGCAGATGGTCGAGTCGTTCCGAAATGCTGAACATTTCGAGGATGCGCTGCTTGTCTTCAAGCTTGAGCGGCAAATGCGCCGTAATAGTATCAGCCAGACGGCCTGCATCGTCGATACTGGCAAGCGAAGTTAGGATCTCAGGGGGAATTTTCTTGTTGAGCTTGACGTATTGGTCGAACTGCGTGAATACGGTCCGCATGAGCGCCTGGGTTTCGCTGTCCTCGTCGGCAACCGGTTCGATGCGTTCGACGCGCGCGGCGAAGCAATCCTCGACTTCCATGAATTCCTTGATATGTGCACGGTGCACGCCTTCAACCAGCACCTTGACCGTGCCGTCGGGCAGTTTGAGCATCTGCAGCAAAGTAGCGATGGTGCCGACTTCATACAGGTCGGAAGCCTCGGGTTCGTCCTTGTTTGGCGATTTCTGAGCGACCAGCAAGATCTGCTTGCCATGCTCGGAAGCCAATTCCAACGCCTTGACGGACTTGGCGCGGCCGACGAACAGGGGAATCACAAGATGGGGGTACACCACCACGTCGCGCAACGGCAATAGCGGCAGCACGCCGGAGTCAGGAGAAAAAATCGGCAAAGTCTGTTCTGTCATGAAGAAACCTTAGTGTTGTGGCTGGGCGCGGCGACGGGCCGCACGCCTATCATTCAAGTGGGGCCGAGTGCTCGCGCTTCAAGAGCTAGCGCGAACACTCATATCTAAACACACTTTGGTGAGACTTGCCGGTTGGCTAGCAAACTTAACTGGCAGACTCCGCCAGGCGCGGCTCATCGGAATAGATCAGGATAGGAGGCGTATCGCCGCGGACGACGCCATCGTCGACCACCACTTTGACCAGATTCGGCAAAGAGGGCAAATCGAACATGACATCGAGCAGCGAGTGCTCCATGATAGAGCGCAGGCCGCGCGCCCCGGTCTTGCGTTCCAGTGCTTTTTTCGAGATCAACTGCAGCGCCGAATCACGGAATTCAAGCTCCACGCCTTCCATCTTGAACAGCTTGGCGTATTGCTTGGTCAGCGCGTTCTTGGGCTCGACCAGAATCGTCATGAGCGCCGTTTCGTCGAGCGATTCGAGCGTGGCTACCACCGGCAGGCGGCCGACGAATTCCGGAATCAGTCCAAATTTGATCAGATCTTCGGGTTCCACTTCGCGCAGCACTTCGCCAATGGCGCGTGCGTCGTCCTTGCTCTTGACCTCGGCGGCAAAACCCATGCCGCTCTTCTCCGTACGCATACGGATCACTTTGTCCAGGCCATCGAACGCACCGCCACAGATGAACAGGATATTGGTGGTGTCGAGCTGCACGAATTCCTGGTTCGGATGCTTGCGCCCGCCTTGGGGCGGCACGGAAGCGACCGTGCCTTCGATCAGCTTGAGCAATGCCTGCTGCACACCTTCGCCCGAAACATCGCGTGTAATCGACGGGTTATCGGACTTGCGCGTGATCTTGTCGATTTCGTCGATGTAGACGATACCGCGCTGCGCTTTTTCGATGTCGTAGTCGCATTTCTGCAGCAGCTTCTGCATGATGTTCTCGACGTCTTCGCCGACATAGCCGGCCTCGGTCAGCGTAGTCGCGTCGGCCATGACGAACGGCACATCGAGCAAGCGCGCCAGTGTTTGTGCCAGCAAGGTTTTGCCGGAACCGGTGGGCCCGATCAGCAGAATGTTGCTCTTGGCGATCTCGACGTCATCCTTCTGCGTCGTTTGGTCGAGACGCTTGTAGTGATTGTAGACGGCGACCGAAAGATTCTTCTTGGCCGGCGTCTGGCCGATCACGTACTGATCGAGGATCGCGCAGATTTCCTTGGGGGTGGGCAAACTGCTATCGCGCGACGTGAGCTGATTTTCATCGTGCACTTCCTCGCGGATGATGTCATTGCAGAGATCGACGCACTCATCGCAAATAAATACGGAAGGGCCGGCGATCAGCTTGCGTACCTCATGCTGGCTTTTGCCGCAGAACGAGCAGTAGAGCAGCTTTTCGCCTTCGGCTTTGGTAGTCATGAAACGTTCCTAACTAGACTGACGATGTTATGTTATGCGGCATCAACACGGTTGGCAATGACCCTGTCCACAAGGCCGTAGCTCACGGATTGCTCGGCGCTCATGAAGTTGTCGCGGTCCGTATCGCGCTCGATTGTTTCCACCGGCTGGCCCGTGTGCGTGGCCAGAATCTGGTTGAGGCGGCCGCGCAGATAGAGGATTTCCTTGGCGTGGATTTCGATATCGGAAGCCTGACCCTGGAAACCACCCAGCGGCTGGTGGATCATGACGCGCGAATTGGGCAGGCAGAAACGCTTGCCCTTGGCACCGGCAGTCAGCAGCAACGAACCCATGCTGGCTGCCTGGCCGATGCACAGGGTGCTGACATCGGGCTTGATGAACTGCATGGTGTCGTAGATCGCCATGCCGGCCGTGACCGAGCCGCCGGGCGAATTGATGTAAAGCGAAATGTCCTTATCCGGATTTTCCGCCTCAAGGAACAGCAGCTGCGCCACCACGAGGTTGGCCGTCATGTCGTTGACCGGCCCCACCAGGAAGATGACGCGCTCCTTGAGCAGGCGCGAATAGATGTCGTAGGCACGTTCGCCGCGACCGCTCTGCTCGATGACCATCGGTATGTAACCGAGGCCTTGCGGCTCCCATGGGGTGGAAGCCGAACTATTGTGCATATGCATCAGGCATTTCCCATCAAATCGTCGAATTTCACTTTTTTGTCCGTCACCTTGCCGGCCTCGAGTACCCAAGCCACGACGTTTTCCTCAGTCGCCAGTGCCATGGGTTCGTCCAGGCGCTTGGGATCGGCGTAATACCACTGCACGACCTCTTCCGGCTGTTCGAAGCTCTGTGCGAATTGGTCAACCATCGCACGGATTTGTTCCGCGTTTGCCTGCAGATCATTCTTGCTGACCACTTCCGACAGAATCAGGCGCAGACTTGCCGTCTGCTTGGCCTGCTCTTCGAACATGGCGCTATCGAGGCTAACGTTACCGACATCGACGCCGCGTTGCTGCAGATTCTGCCGCGTCATCTGCATGAGCCGGTTGATTTCGATCTCCAGCAGTGTCTTCGGCAACTCTACATCGACAGTTTCCACCAAAGACTTGAATACTTGCTCCTTGAGCTTGGCACGGATGCGCTTGGCAACCTCCTGCTGCAGGCTATCCTTGATTTCAGCGTGCATCTTTTCAACGTCGCCGTCTTCCACGCCCAGATTGCGTGCGAAATCGGCATCGACTTCAGGCAGCTTGGGCTGGCTTACGCTATTGAAGGTTACCTCGTAGCTGACGGTCTTGCCCGCCAACTGCTCCGGCTGGTGATCAGCGGGATAGGTAATGTCGAACGTCTTGCTGCTGCCGGCCTTGCCGCCCGCCAGGTTATCGTCGAAGTCGGCGATACGGCCGCCCTCGCCCAGCACCAGGTCGATGGCTTGGCCGCGCGTGCTCTCAACTTCCTCACCATCGATCAAAGTGCGCAAGCTGATATTGACCTTGTCGCCCTTTTTCGCAGCGCGCTTGACCGGTTCGAACGTAACGCGTTGCTTGACCAGCACTTCGATGGTCTTCTTGACATCGGCTTCGCTGACCTCGAGCACAGGACGCTCGATCTTGATTTTGCTCAAATCGCCTACCGTAATTTCGGGGAAAATCTCGAAAGTCGCCACGTACTCGAAATGGTCGGCAGCCTCGGCGAACGGCTTGTGCTCGATATTGGGGAAGCCGGCGACGCGCAGTTTGTTCTCTTCGACCGCTTCGGTGAACGTTTGCTCGACGGCTTTCGACAACACTTCATCGCGCACTTGTGCGCCGTATTGCTGTTGCACCAGCTTCAAGGGCACCTTGCCCGGGCGGAAGCCGGACATTTTGACAGTACGCGCCATACGGCTGATACGCTGATTGACTTCCTCTTCGATGGGCTGCATCGGCATGGTCACCGTCATACGGCGCTCAAGGTTGCTGATGGTTTCAACAGTTGCTGGCATGTACTTAACGTCCCTTAAGTTCTATATATGATAGGTGGAACACAAGGAAATTCCGTGGCTGTCCGTTGCGAATTATTGTTTTTTGCAAACCGTCGACCTGGCCCGAATGGATGAATTCCTCGCGCGCTACGAGCGGCCAGATTATAGCACATGCCTGGTTTTGATAGCCCGCTGCACGAGCAAACCAATGACGCTGCCTTCAGCATTTGTTTTATCGTGATTCGTGCCTGACCAATGCTAACCAGACTCCCTGGCACTTGAGAATTAGAACTACCGAGGCACGCGCCACAGATACCACGAGGCTATGGTGCGATAAGGGCTCCAGGCTTCGCCGAGCTGTTTCAACTGTTGCGGGCTGGGAGCTTGGTCCAAGCTCTTGAAGCGTCTGTAGCCCTCACGGACACCGAAGTCGTCGGCCGGCAGGATGTCCTCGCGGCTCAAGGTGTAGATCAACAGCATCTCCACGGTCCAGCGGCCAATGCCGCGCAAGCCGATCAGGCGTTGCACCAGCTCGTCATCGGGCATCAGGTCTGCCGCTTGGCGGCCAGGCACGACACCGCTTAGGGCGCCTTCGGCAATTCCGTGCAGCGTCTCTATTTTTCGCGCCGAAAAGCCGCATGACCGGAGCACAGCGAAATCCAGAGCAAGCAGTTGTTGAGGAAACGGAATACTGCCCGAATTCAAGGCCAGCAAACGGCCAAGAATGGCGTCACCGGCTTTAACGTGCAGCTGCTGGTAGGCAACCGCCCTGACCAGCGCTTCGTAAGGCTCGCGTTCCGGCCGAGGCTGATGGGTGCAAGGCCCTACGGTTTCAATAAGCCGCGCCCAGTCGGCGTCTACTTGGGACAGATGTTCGATTGCCGATGAGTATCCATCTGCCGCCAGCAAGATTGTATTCAATGGTTATCCAGTTCGTTCAAAGTCGCTGAAGCTTCAACTGCAACGCGCTGATATTTTACGCTTGGCGCTGCTTGCGCCAGCTATCCGAATCTTGCTGCAGTCATATAATTATTGGTGGCGAACGAGGTCGAATTCAAAAGCAAGAGGCGGGGTGCCTGATTATTTGTGCTTGCTACAGTAACGCCATTGCAATGGATTCCAAGGAAATCACATGTCCGAAAACACCATGAAACGCGCTTTGACCACACAGCAAGATTCGCGCTGGGCGCTGGTGCTCGCACGTGACCCGCAAGCCGACGGCCAATTTTATTATTCGGTTAAAACCACCGGCGTTTACTGTCGGCCTTCGTGCGCTGCGCGTACGGCCAGGCCGGAAAACGTGGAATTTCATCTGACATGCGAAGCAGCCGAGCAAGCCGGCTTCCGACCCTGCAAGCGCTGCAAGCCTGACCAGGCGCCGCTTGTCGAGCAGCATGCGGCCATGGTCGCGCACGTTTGCCGTTTGATCGAAGAAGCAGAAGCCGTGCCCAGTCTGGAAGCGCTGGCGACACAAGCAGGTTTGAGCGCCTACTATTTCCACCGCGTGTTCAAGGCCGCTACCGGGCTCACGCCTAAAGCCTATGCAGCGGCACACAAGGCAAAGCGCATGCGCGACGAACTCACGCGCGGCGGCAGCGTCACCACGGCGATCTTCGATGCCGGCTACGGCGCCAGCAGCCGTTTCTATGAGAAATCGGACCAGGTGCTCGGCATGACGCCGTCAGACTACCGTGCCGGCGGTGCCAATACCGACATCCGTTTCGCCATCGGCGAATGCTCATTGGGTGCCATCCTCGTCGCCAGCAGCACCCGCGGCGTTTGTGCCATTCTCATGGGCGACGACCCCGACCTGCTGGCACGCGATCTGCAGGACCGCTTTCCCCGATCCAACCTGATCGGCGGCAACTCCAAATTCGAGCAGCTGGTTGCCCAAGTAGTCGGCTTCGTCGAAATGCCGGCGATCGGCCTCAACCTGCCGCTGGACGTGCGCGGCACCGCTTTCCAGCAGCGCGTATGGCAAGCCCTGCGCGGAATTCCGGCTGGCACCACTGTCAGCTATACCGAGATCGCTCAACGCATAGGTCTGCCCAAAGCGGTTCGCGCAGTAGCCCAGGCTTGCGGCGCCAATGCCTTGGCCGTGGCCATTCCGTGCCATCGCGTGGTGCGCAACGACGGCGGCCTGTCGGGTTATCGCTGGGGCGTGGAGCGCAAGCGCGCCTTGCTGGAAAAGGAAGCGGCCCATGAACGCGCCGATGAACACCTTGCCTGAACATACGCCGGCAGTGCCGGCGGGCATCGACGGCCGAATATCAGCATTAGACTGGCAAACGATCGCGGATGATCTGCACATGCAAGGCAGCGCCGTCATCGAACAAGTGCTGGCGCCGCAAGCCTGTTACGCCCTGGCACTATCGTATGCGGACGACAGGCTGTTCCGCAGCAGAGTCGTCATGGAGCGACACGGCTATGGTCGCGGCGAGTACAAGTATTTCGCCTACCCCCTGCCCGACGTCGTAGCTGGATTGCGCACGGCGATTTATCCTCATCTGGCACCCGTCGCCAATCACTGGAACGAGGCAATGGGCATCGAAACGCGCTATCCGGACTGTCATGCCGATTTTCTCGATCGCTGCCATGCCGCAGGCCAGACCCGGCCGACACCGCTGCTGCTGCAATATGGTGCCGATGACTACAATTGCCTGCACCAGGATCTGTATGGCGAACATGTATTTCCGCTGCAAGTGGCGATCCTGCTGTCCGCGCCCGGTACCGATTTCAGCGGCGGCGAATTCGTCCTCACCGAGCAACGGCCGCGCATGCAGTCGCGGCCAGAAGTCATTCCGTTGTGCCAGGGCGATGCCGTGATTTTTGCCGTGCATCACCGACCGGTGCAAGGTAAGCGCGGCGTTTACCGCGTCAACTTGCGCCATGGCGTCAGCCGCGTTCGCAGCGGTCATCGGCATACACTGGGCATCATTTTTCACGACGCCGCATGAGCCTGAACCGGGATTTGTTTACGCTGCAGGATGCGGCCGAACCGCGGCTGGAGCCGCTAGGAGCGCAAGCCATGGTACTGCATGGTCACGCGCTGGCCGAGGAAGCTAAGCTGCTGACCGCATTGCAGACGGTAACGGCCATGGCGCCGTTTCGCCACATGAATACGCCGGGTGGTTACCAGATGTCGGTAGCAATGACCAACTGCGGTGCATTGGGTTGGGTCGCGGATCGCCACGGCTACCGCTACATTGCACAGGATCCGCGCACCCACCTCCCCTGGCCAGCCATGCCGGATGCGTTCAAGACGCTGGCAGCCGCGGCAGCCGCTATCGCCGGCTTCGACTATTTCGAGCCCGATGCCTGCCTGATTAATCGCTATTTGCCCGGCACCCGGCTTTCATTGCACCAGGACAAGAATGAGCAGGATTTCAGCCAGCCCATCGTCTCGGTATCGCTGGGCGCGCCGGCGGTGTTTCTGTTCGGCGGACATCAGCGCAGCGATAAAACCCGGCGAGTCAGCCTCGTGCATGGCGATGTCGTCGTATGGGGCGGCGTCGACCGGCTGCGCTATCACGGCGTACTGCCGCTCAAGGCATATGCGCATCCCCTGCTTGGCAATCAGCGCATCAATCTGACTTTTCGCAAAGCGGGTTAGCGCGTTTTCAACCAAGATACTGCTGGATCACGGGCCGCGCTCTTTGCTGCATCAAGCCATAATGAAGAGCGGATAAATGCTGTCGCCAGGCTCTGTCAAATAGCGAAATTTTAAAATGGAAGTGATTCAACTTGGCCGACCCGCGTGGCGCCGAGCCAAGCCAATGTGAGTGTTATGGTGCGAAAGGAGAGACTCGAACTCTCACGCCTTGCGGCGCTGGAACCTAAATCCAGTGCGTCTACCAATTCCGCCACTTTCGCGTAAATCTTGATTCGGTCCGGTGCCAGTCGGCCGTCGAATCTCAATCAGATCATCATTAGGAAACAGCTTGTTGCAGCCAATTCCATGATGGGTGACGCGTACCAAGCCTTGCTGGCGGACGTCACCGAGGCGCAATTGTAGCGCACTCCGCGAGGCGCGGAAACTGTTGGTCGCAAGCTGTAGCGCATTGACAGAAGCGACGCGAAGATAGCAAGATAGGGTCACCGCTGTTTCAAAGCACCAATAGAAAAGACATCATGCATAGCACCATCAATCACGACGAAATCAATATGTTGCGCTCGGAAGTCGAATTGCTCATGAAGGAGCGCCAGGCGCTGCTCAAGGTCACCGGCGCCGCCGCAGGACTCATCGCCGAGCTGGACAGCCACGATCTGCCGCAAGATACGGTGAAAGCCGCCGAGCTGCTTGCCTCCAATATCAATACCCTGGCTGAAGAAACACTGCAGGACGCCCTGGGCGCGGTCCAGGCTGCCATCGTCGGTTGACCTCCTGCGGCGGCGGTCTCGCTGCCAGCCAAGTCTGGGCGGTGCTTAACCGCCCGCGCAACATTGCCCTTGCCTTGTTCAGCATGTAATATCCATCGAGCCCGGCACGCAAGGCCGAACAAGGTGCGGCAACATTGAAAAGAATAATTCTTACTCCCCGACTTTCCGCGTTCGCATTATCTGGAACAGCGCTGCTTGCCGCATGCAGCTTTCAAACCTACAACCCGCAACCGCTCGATCCCGTTCAAACCGCCGCCCGTTATCGTGCGCATGATCCCGCGAGCGCTGAATTCCACGACTATATGGTCGCTCAGGGCTATCCTGCCGATGCGCTGCCGGTCAAACAATGGGGGCTGCGCGAACTTACCCTGAGTGCGCTGTTTTTTCATCCACAGCTCGATGTCGCGCGCGCGCAACTGCAGGCAGCCCATGCGCGTGAAATCACGGCGGCACAACGTCCCAACCCGAACTTTTCCGCCAGCGGTGGAAAAAGTGAGGATGACGTTTCTCCGTGGATCTACAACCTGAGCATGGATGTGCCGGTCCAGACCGCCGGCAAGCGCGAAGCCAGCCTGGCCCAGGCGCAAGCGCTATCGGAAGCGTCACGCATTGAAATCGGCCAAACGGCCTGGACTGTACGCAGCCGGCTGCTCAACAGCTGGATCGAATACAGCGCCGCGCAACAACAGCTGCAGCTACTGCAGCGGGAGCTGGACTTGCGCAATGCAATCGCCGCCATGCTGAATGCCCGGCTGGAAGCGGGCATGATCTCTAGCGTGGAAGTCAGTACGGCCCGATTGCAGTTGCAGCAAGCCGAACAAGCCGTTGCTGCCGAGCAAGGCCGCATTCCGGCATTGCGTGCAGTACTGGCCAGCGATGCCGGCTTGCCTAACCACGTCTTCGCACGACTTAACCTGAAGAATCGCGATTTCAAAGAATTGACCGCCAGCACGCATAGTGCGGCCTTGATGCGCAACGGCGACTTGCAGGATGCAGCCCTGCTGAACCGCCTCGACATTCGCGCTGCGCTGGCGCGCTACGATGCGGCGGAACAGCAGTTGCGCCTGGAAATCGCACGCCAATATCCCGATCTCACCCTGTCGCCCAGTCATTATTACGAAGAAGGCTTCCACATCTGGTCGCTGGGTATTTCTGCCCTGCTGCCGCTGCTCAATAAAAACGAAGGGCTGATTGCCGAGGCCCGGGCATTGCGCGAAGTCCAGGCAGCACAGTTCGAAGCATTGCAGGCCAAAGTGATCGGTGATCTGGAGCAAGCGAAGGCACGCTACCAAGGCGCGCTGGACGAACTTGAACAGGCGCGCCGCCTGGACTCTGCGCAGCAAGAGCATCTGCAGCAGATGTCCAGCCAGTTCGATAGCGGTTATGCCGATCGGCTGGAGCTGACGGCAGCCAAGCTCGAAGGCCTGCTGGCGAAAAAGAATCTGCTGACTGCGGAATACAACGTGCAACGCGCCGCCGCCGCGCTGGAAGACGTGCTGCAACAGCCACTGGAAAACGCATCTACATTGCCCGCCGATATGGAGCAGGCCGCCGACCACTCCGCTCGACACTCGCAATTCTCCATGGACTCAAGCTCATGAACAGAAAAATAGCCGCCATCATTGCCCTGCAGGCCTTCCTCATCATCATGCTGTTCTGGATGCTGGTGTTCTACGGCAAGGACGAGTATGAAGCCTATACCAGCGACACCGAGGAAGAAATCGAAACGCCCAGTCTGGTAAGCACTGATGCCGGGGCCACAGTGGTGACGCTGTCCGAGCAGACGCAGGCGCAAAGCGACATTCACACCACGCCGCTGCAAACAGGGAAGCATCAGAACACGCTGGCTTCCTGCGGCACCGTAATCGCCATCGATCCGCTGATTGAGCTGTGCACACGGTATCTCGCCGCGCGCGCGGAAGCCGATGTAGTCCGAGCCACCCTGCTCGGTAGCCGGCAGGACTACGAGCGCGTACGCAAGCTCAATCAGGACAACAAGAATATTTCCGATCGCGTCGTCGTCAGCGCCCAAGCCGCCCTCAATGCAGACGAAGCCCGCCTGGCGGCCGCCGAAACCGCAGCCGCTAGCATACGCGATACCATGCGTCAGCAATGGGGCGTGGCGCTGACGCGCCTGGCCACGGAACAGCCGGCGAGCGCGGCGCTGGAGCGCCTGCTGCAATACCGCGATGCGCTGCTGCAGATCACGCTGCCGTTCGGCAGCATAACGCCGAAGCATGGCGATACCCTCATGGTCACGCCCGCGACCGGCTTGGGCAAAGCGGTGACGGCACAATTCATTTCCGCATCGCCGCATACCGACAGCAGCATTCCCGGCAAGACTTATTTCTATCGCGCCCCGGCCGATAGTCTGCGCAGCGGCATGCGCGTCGCCGTACGTATGAACCAGGCCGAAACAGACGTTGACGGCGTTATTGTGCCGGCAAGCGCAGTCGTCTGGTATGGCGGCAAAGCCTGGGTTTATTTGCGGCAAGGCCCGGAACGCTTCCAGCGCCAGGCCATCAGCACCGACAATCCGGTAAACGGCGGGTGGTTCAACTCAGGCATCCTGAAACCTGGCGACGAACTGGTCACTAGCGGCGCCCAGTTGTTGCTTTCGGAAGAATTCAAATACCAGATCAAGAATGAAAACGATGATTAATTCTGAGGAATTAATCATCGTTTCAGTGAAGGCTAATGCGCTGCAGGCGCGTTATGCCGAAGCTAAAACAACCTTAGCTCAGTCATCGTTTCGGTGGAGGCTCATGCGCGTAGCGCGTGATGTCGGAACCAAAACGCACCGCTGCAACAATTTAATCATCGTTTCAGTGAAGGCTAATGCGCTACAGGCGCGTTATGCCGAAGCTAAAACAACCTTAGCGCAGCCATCCTTTGGGTGGAGACCGAC
>CBILOJ010000031.1:0-13533 GCA_966238525.1 uncultured Methylophilaceae bacterium
ATCTGCAGGATGCCCGGCAGCTGGTATTCGACCGGGTCCTCGATGGTGATGATCTTGTCGTGGCCGTTGTTGATCTCGGAAATAGCGGCGTACAGCGTGGTGGTCTTGCCCGACCCGGTCGGGCCGGTCACCAGCAGCATGCCGTAGGGTTCGCGGCTCAGGCGGCGCAGCATGACCAGCGTCGCTTCGTCGAAACCCAGCGCATCGAGGCGCAGGCCCGACAGCTGGTCGGTCAGCGACTGCTTGTCGAGAATGCGCAGCACCGCATCTTCGCCATGGATGCTGGGCATGATGGAGACGCGGAAATCGACGGCGCGCCCCTGCACCAGCAGCTTGAAGCGACCGTCCTGCGGGATGCGGCGTTCGGCGATGTCGAGCTCGGACATGACCTTGAGCCGCGAAATCACCTGCTCCGCCGTTTCCTGGCCCTGGATGGCGCCGGTCTGTGACAGCACGCCGTCGATGCGGTACTTGATGACGAGGCCGGAAGCCGTGGTTTCGAGGTGGATGTCGCTGACGCCGCCCTTCAGGGCGTTGTATAGCGTGGAATGCACCAGCCGCACCACCGGGCTCGCATCCTCGGCGATCGACTGCAGCGAAATGATCTCGCCGTCTTCGCTCGCCGCCTGCATTTCACCCGGCTGCAGCCAGCTTTCCATGGCACGCTGCGTTTCTTCCTGCCGCGCGAAATAGGCCTGGATATCGCTGTGATGCGCAAGGCAGAAGGCAAACGACTGGTTGATGCGCGCCCACGCCCACTCGCGCAGCCCCTGTGCGAACGGATCGGCGATCACCAGCAGCAGTTGCTGATCTGCCGTGCGCAACGGCAGGCATTCATGCCTGAGGCAATCGGCAAACGGCAGCACGTCGAAATCGGGCTGCCAGTCGTGCAGCTCGGCCATGCTCGCGACCCGGTAATGGCTGGCCTGGCCGAGCCAGGCCAGGAAATCCGCTTGATTGCGCTGCGTCATTTCCTCGAGCACGGCGATGGGACGTCGCTTGGACGCCGCGGCCTGCGCCCGCGCCTGCTGCAGCATGGTGCTATCGAAGTCGGGCAGCACGGCGCTCATTCGATGCTTCCCGCCAGTTCGAAGATCGGCATGTACATGAGGACGACGATGGCGCCGATGACGATGCCGATGAAGGTCATGAGCAGCGGCTCGAACAGCCGGCTCGCCCAGTCTATCCAGCGATTGAGTTCTTCCTCGTGGAAATCGGCGATGCGTTCCATCATGTGCCCCATCTGGCCGGTGCGTTCGCCCACGCGCAGCAGGCGCAGCGCCACCGGCGTCGAAAGTCCGCTGCGTTCCATGGCGGTGGACAGCATCAGGCCTTCGCGCACGTGGTTGCGCGCCTGCCGCAGCCGCGCCTGCAGGCGCCGGTCCAATAATCCGGCCACGCGTTCGAGGGCCGGCATGACTGGAATGCCCGCGGTCATGAGCATGCCCAATGTGCGGTAGAAGCGCGACAGCTGGTAGACGCGCATGCGCTCACCGACCACGGGCAGTCGCCACAGCGCTTCGCGCAGCCAGCCGCGGGCGGTCGGCGTCGACAGCAGATAGGCAGCGGCGCCCATGCCGCCGAAGAACAGGGCGGCCAACAGTCCGCCGTGGGCTTCGATCAGGCCGCCCCAGCGCAGCAGCAGCCACGAAGCCAGCGGCAGGTCGCGGCCGCTGTCGGCATAGATATGGCTGAACTTGGGGATGACGTAAACCATCAGGAACAGCACGACGAGACCGCCGACCACCATGAGCAGCATGGGATAAATGGAGGCGGCGATGATCTTCTTGCGCATCTGGTCTACCTGGATCTGGTAGGCGACGTAGCGCTGCAGCGAATCCGCCAGGTTGCCGCTGCGTTCGCTGGAACGCACGGTGGCAATATAGAGTTCGGGGAAGGCGGCAGGCTGCGATTCGAAGGCGGCCGACAGCGACTGGCCTTCATGCAGGCTGGAAACCACGCCGTTCAGCACCTGGCGGTTTTCGGCACGCGCCTCCTTCTCGAGCAGGGTTTCCAGCGCCTCGACAATGGACAGGCCGGCTTCGAGCAGCGCCAGTAATTCCTGGTTGAACAGCAGCAGCGGAAATTTTGCCGCGTTGGTTTTTCTGAAAATGGCAAGACCGGGCCGCGACGATTCCACCGCGAGCACATCGAGCCCGCGCTCGCGGCCGAGCTGTTTCGCCTGCTGCGGGCCGGCGGCGCTGAGCTCCAGCGAGACGAAATGCCCATGGGCATCGAGCCCTTGTATCTTGTAATTCATGGCGGATGGCGGAGCTTGGCGCTTGCCTACCAGTTGGTCACATCGGCGGCGTCGCCGGTGCCCCCGGCTTGCCCGTCCTTGCCATAGGAGTACAGATCGAATTCGTTATGCTCGCCGGGCTGCCGGTAGGCATAGGGCTTGCCCCATGGATCGGGCGGTACGGCTTTTTTGAGGTAGGGCCCGCTCCAGCGCGCTTCACTGGAAGGCGCTGCATTGAGTGCGGCCAGGCCTTGCTCTGTGGTCGGGTAGTGTCCGGTATCGAGCCGGTATTGATCGAGCGCCTTTCCGAGCGCATCGATCTGCGCCTGCGCTGCCTTGATTTCCGATTTGCCGATTTGAGAGAAATAGCGCGGCCCGACATAACCGGCGAGCAGGCCGATAATGACCATGACCACCAGCAATTCGAGTAGCGTGAATCCCCGTTGCGCTGCCGTTTCCACTATTGTTTTCATGGATCTGCTCCTTGTACATGGCCATCATGAACGGGCCACTGTCCCCTATCAGGCACAACAATGACTTGTGCCATGGAATTTGGTATCCAGACATCCCTGCCTGGGCGGCCCGCAGGGAAGCTGCTACCCCTGCTGCCGCATTCTGCTCCGCTACCTCAGGACCAGACGTAGTGTTCGCGCTGGCCTATCCCTGTTCATGCCATGAGCGAACTTGCCACTCATTGCCTCCGCGCAGTCACTACTGGCCGTAGACTTCCAGCTCGCCGACCGAGATAAAGTCGGCATTGCCGCCCGGGTCGCCGAAAAGGCGGATGCCGGTAGCGCTGACGGGCGTGAATTCCATGGTGTAGGTTTCGTAGGTGGTGCCGTTGTTGGCGCCCGGATAGGCCGGCGTCACCACGAGATTCTGCACGTTGACCCAGTTGCCGTTCTGCAGCACCTGCACCGTCATCGTCGAGAACCAGCCGCCGTCACCGAAGTGCCGGCCTTCCTGGAACACTACCTTGTTGAAGGTCTTGGCCGAGCTGAACTGATAGCCGATCCAGTCGTCGGGCGAAGTGTTGTTGCCGTCGTAGGTGTCGTACTGCTGCGCCGAACTGGTACTGCCGACGGCGGGCTTGACCCCATCGCGTATCGTTTGCAGATTCTTCGATCCGCCGCCGGTCGGCGTCATTACGCGCGCCACGACCGTTCCCTGGCTGCTCAGGTTCTGGGAGGAAGGCGGCGGCGCGACACCCTGCGCATAAACCTCGAGTTCACCGACCGAGATGAAGTCGGCATTGCCGCCGGGATCGCCATAGATGCGGATGGCGGTACCGCTGACCGGCGTGAACTGCATGTTGTAGGTTTCGTAAGTGGTGCCATTGTTGGCGTTCGGGTAAGCCGGCGTCACTGCGAGATTCTGCACATTGACCCAGTTGCCGTTTTGCATGACCTGCACCGTCAGGTTGGTGAACCAGCCGCCGTCACTGAAGTGCCGCCCTTCCTGGAACACCACCTTGTCGAAAGTCTGCGCCGCGCTGAACTGGTAGCCGATCCAGTCGTCGGGCGCGGTGTTGTTGCCGTCGTAGGTATCGTACTGTTGTCCGGAGCTGGTGCTGCCTATCACGGGTTTCACACCGTCGCGTATTGTTTCCATGTTCTTGGAACCGCCGCCCGTGGGCGCCGTGACGCGCGCAATGATGTTGCCCATGCCGCTGATGTTCTGCGAGCTGCTGCTGCCGCTCAAGATGGTAAAGGCCTTGGGCACGGAGGTGCCGCCGCCCGGCGCCGGACTGGTGACGGCCACCTGCGCCGTACCGGCGTTGGCGATATCGCTGGCCGGAATCGCAGCGGCAAGCTGGGTGGCACTGACAAAGGTCGTGGTCCGATTGACGCCGTTCCAGGTGACGGTCGAGCCCGCGACGAAACCGCTGCCGTTAACGGTCAGGTTGAAGCCGCCTTCACCCGCCGTCTTGCTGCTGGGCGTCAGCGTGGTCAGCGTCGGCAGCGGGTTGCCGCTGGGCTGACTGCCGCCCTCGGCGGCGTAGACTTCCAGCTCGGCCACCGAAATGAAGTCCCAGGGGCCACCGGGCGCGCCAAAGATACGAATGGCAGTGCCCGTCGTCTCGGCGAATCGCAGCGTGAAGATCTCGTAATTGACGCCGTGATTATCGCCGGGGTAAGTCGGATTCACGGTCAGATTCTGCACATCGACCCAGTTGCCGCCCTGCAGCACCTGCACCGTCAGGTTGCTGAACCAGCCGCCGTCGGGCATGTGCCGGCCTTCCTGGAAGATCACCTTGTTGAAGGGGTGGGGCGAGCTGAACTGATAGCCGATCCAGTCCTCAGGTGAGGTGTTCTGGCCGTCATAGGTATCGTACTGGAATTGGCCGCTGATGGTACCCACAGGCGGTTTCACGCCGTCGCGGATGATCTTGATGTCGCGGTTGCCGCCCCCGGTCGGCGCCGTGACCTTGGCGATGATCGTGCCGGCCTGGGTCAGGTTGACGCCCGGTTCTATCGTATAAGGTTTGGCCTGCGAAGTGCCGCCAACCGGTGCCGGGTTGGTCACCGTGATCTGCACCGTGCCCTCCTCGACGATATCGCTGGCCGGGATGGCGACCTTCAATTCGCTGGAGCTAACGACCGTCGTCGGACGGCTGGCGCCGTTCCACTTGACGACGGAGCCTGCCACGAAACTGTCGCCCTTCACCGTCAGTGTGAAGCTGGGATTGCCATTGGTCGTAGTCTGCGGGTCGAATGACGTGATAGAGGGTACCGGGTTTCCTGCCACGGTTCCCTGATCGAGCCGTACGATCTTGGCGACGGACGGAACACCGTTGCTGAGCAGGAACAGCATGTAATGCCCGGGCAGAATGACGGAATTATCGGGCGCTACGGTATTGATGCCGCCGTCTGCCTGCGTAATGGCCGTGGACTGGATGAAGCCCTGGTTGAAATCAGTGGAGTGCGTCACCGACGGCAGGCGTATCCAGGTCACCGTATCGATACTGGCGGCGTCCGGCGTGCCAACAAAGAAGCTCTGGCCGCGGTTGACGGATTCCGGCGCGGACGAGATCGTCGGCCGCGGTCCCTGGAACAGGTAGGGCGGCGAATAGAATTCGGTGTCATAGACGAAGTTGCCGCCGGCGGCGAAAATCCGGCCATCAGGCAACAGTACGGTGTTGGAGTGATACGTGCGGCGGGAAGTATGGCTGTTGAGCTCGGTCCAGTGCCCGGTCGCCGGATCCCAGATTTCGGGGGTCAGGATGGCGTTCTCCATCGACAGGTCGTCGCCGTAGCCCTTGGTCCCGCCGATCACCAGCACCTTGCCGTCGGGCAGCATGGTGGCGTTGGGGTGCCGGCGGTGGTAATGCATGGGCTCGATCGCCTGCCACTGCGGATTGGGCTGGTTGAGATCGATGATTTCGGCGGTGTTGGTGGGGACTTCGCCGGCAAATTCGCCATAGCCGCCCAGCACCATGATCTTGCCCGGCGCGTAGGTCACCCCTGCGCCGTACGCGCGCAGCTGCTTGAACGTGCGCTCGCCCACTTCACTCCAGGCGCCGGTGCCCACCGTATCCAGATAACGCGTCATGACAGACGGCCCGGCATTGAACACCTTGCCGTTGGGCGCCAGGAAAAGCTTCGGGTAAAACGGTAATTGCAGCTGGGCGGTGGAAAGATCGCGCCAGGTCCCCGTCTCGTGCTGCCATACCTGCGGCAGCGGATTGGCGCCTATGCTGAGGTCGGCCGTGCCGGCTATGACGGTGACATCGCCGTTGGGCAGCATCACATTTGACGGATACCAGCGCCCCAGATTCATGTTGGGCTGGTGATCCCAGGTATTCGTGCGGTAATCGAAGATGGAAGCATTCGGCAGGCCGATATTGGTATCGACATGACCGCCCGCAATAAACAGCCGGCCGTCAGGCAGGAAATTGTGGCCGCTGCAGAAGATGTCGTAGCCGGCCTTGGGCAGGTCGGTAAGGGTCAAGCTCACCGGATCGAACAGTCTGGGATCATCGCCGCTCAGCGAATTGCCGGGCCACCACATCAGTTTGCCGGTAGGCAGCAAATGCATATGAATCGGGTAATCGTCGAAGGTAGGGCCCGGGTTCCATTGGCCGCCTACAGAGGGTTCTGCTGCCGGCACGACCTTGGAATTCAAGGACAATACCAGGGTGCACAGCGCAAGCGCGATAAAACGCAGAATACGGAAGAAGTTGGTATTCATGATCATTGCACCCGGCTTATTACATAAATTTGACGCGGCTGTTCATGGCCGTCGTCTCCGTGCTGGTGCACGCCGTCATGATGTCCGGCCTCCTGCTCCAGCTGCGCGGCCGTTTTTTCGTGACCGATCACCACGATATCGCCATCCTTGTTGATACCGACGGCATCGGTCAGGCGAATGTTGGGCAGCGATACCAGCGTATTGATATCGACCATGCCGGTCTCGGCGGTCCAGATGAAGGCCCGCATTTCATGATGCCCACCGGCCGAAGTACCCACCACCTCGCCTCTGTCGTTGATATCGCGGGCGCGGCTGGTGCCGCCCTCGAACAAGGAACCCAGATCCTGGATGGTCTGCCCGTTCGCGCTCCACAATACGGCATGCGTACGGTACGGCACGCCATCCACGCCATCGGCAAAACCGGTGATCTCGCCGCGCTCATTGATGCTGACAGCCTGACTGCCCGAAGCCCCGGAGAGGGTGCCGAGCTTGATCAGATTTCCCTTGTTCGGCCATAGCAAACCCTGCAAGCGGCCGCTGCCGGTGACGCCCACGATATCGCCCTTGTCATTGAGCCCGAGTGCGCGGCTGGTCAGCCCGGGCGGGCTTTGCAATGGTTTGGGATTGCCTTGCAGATCCCACCATACGGCACGCTCGCCGGCCTTGCCGGTGGAGTAACCTGCGATTTCGCCGCCTTCGTTGATGGCGAAGGCCAGGCCGCCGTTATCCCCGGGGAGCAGCTCCAACAACTGGAAATTCCGTCCGCGCTTGGCACGGAACGGGCGCAGCGAAGTGGCGGTATTGAGTCCGCCGACGACTTCGCCCTTGTCATTGAGGCCGAAGGTTGCGCTGAAATCGGTGCTGGGGTCACCGGCAAGGTCTTCTATACCGTTTTCCGTCAGCACGATGGCTTTGGAATGTTTCTGGATACGCGGTCTTTTAACGCTGCCTGCAACATCGTTGAAGGAATTGATGCGCCTGAATACGACACTATCGCCACCGGAACTGATGTCGCCGTATTTCAGGACCTCGCCATAACGCAAATCGCTTGCTGGCGCAGTCTCCGCTGCATGCCCGATGGCAACCGGGCCGCTGACTGCGATTATTCCTACCAACCAAGCTCGAATACACCAGCTTCGCTTGTCATTCATGGCCGCCTCTTTTCTGATTCCGTCTCTTCGCAGAGATCACTTATCGCTAATTGCAGAGCAAAAACATCTGATCGAATCGTAGGGGAAATGGCAGCGTATGTATGTTCGATACACAACACACATACCGGTCAGTAAGCTGTAATAAATTTTGCCAAAAAATTTAAATAAAATTTTTTAAAATTAGACGGTTACATAAAATTCAGCAATGATTTTACGCATCAGGACAAACTCAGCAATATCAAGCTGTTATGTCAACTAGCGTGCACTAATTTCATTTTTGTAAAAGCCGCATGGCTGCTGGCTGCGAGGGACGCAATCTCAGGATTTCACCAGCTTTTGGCTCGACTTCATGCAGACTAAGTGCGCTATAGAACATCTGATTACTTCGGGTACTGGCATACTCGCCCGATTAAAAACACAGCCATCCGGCCGATGGCGACCTTGATTCATGATTTCCAAAACGCACACCTTCATCAAATTCGCCCTTGTCGGCGCCCTGAATACGCTGGTCGGCATGAGCGTGATCTTTGTCGCCTGGCACTTTTTCGGCTTCAGCGATCTCGCCGCCAACTTGCTGGGCTATGCGTTCGGCTTCTGCTGCAGCTACGGACTCAATCGTTTATGGACCTTCTCCGATCGCGGCGCGGTCTCGCGCAGCTTGTGGCGTTTTGCCCTGGTCTGCGCTGTGGCTTACAGCGCCAACCTCATCGTGCTGTTTGCAATCCGTGATTTGATGGGCCCTGAAAGCTTCCTGCCCCATGTTGCCGGCTCGATCATCTATACCGTGATCGGCTATCTCGGCAGCCGCTTCTTTGCGTTCAGGAAAACGTCGGGCGCGTGTCGGGCGCACGCCGCCACCTCCATCCAACGCGGCTGATTCGACTCATGAACCCTGTTCATCTGAACCTCGTTGTGCCGTGCTATAACGAAGAGCTCGTGCTGCCTGAAACCAGCCGCCAGCTGCTGGCGCTACTGGACCGCATGCAGGCGAATGGCTGGGCCGCTGCTCACAGCAGCATCACTTTCGTCGATGACGGCTCGACCGATAGCACCTGGCAACTGATCGAGAACTTGCATCATGCCGACCCGCGCGTGCACGGCATCAAGCTGTCGCGCAACCGCGGCCACCAGAACGCATTGCTGGCCGGATTGATGTCGGCGCAGGGCGAGGTGCTGATCAGCCTGGACGCCGACCTGCAAGATGACATCGAAGCCATCCCGCGAATGCTGCAGGTGCATCAGCAAGACGGGGCCGATATCGTCTACGGCGTACGCGCGCGCCGCGATACCGATACCGCCTTCAAGCGCTGCACGGCGCGCGGATACTATTCGCTGCTGCGCAAATTCGGCGTCGATGTCGTACCGGATCACGCCGACTTTCGCCTCATGAGCCGGCGCGCGCTGGATGCGCTGCACAATTTCCGCGAGGTCAACCTGTTCCTGCGCGGCATTATTCCACTGCTCGGCTTCCGCAGTGCGGTCGTCACCTACGACCGCTTGTCGCGCTTTGCCGGCGAGAGCAAATACCCGTTGCTGAAGATGGTGCGGCTGGCGCTGGAAGGCATCTTCTCCTTCTCTACCGTCCCGCTGCAGTGGATCACGGTGATGGGCGCCGTACTCGCCATCGCCTCGATCGGCTTCGGGCTGTGGGCACTGGCGGTCAAGGTCTTTACCGACCTTGCCGTACCCGGCTGGGCTTCCACCGTCATCCCGATGTATTTCCTCGGCGGCCTGCAATTGCTGGCCCTCGGCGTCATCGGCGGCTATCTGTCGCGCATCTACTCAGAATCCAAACAGCGTCCGCGCTTCATCATTGAAAAGTCCGTCTGAAAATCGCATGCAAAGAAATCTGTTGAACGGCGGTCCCGTCTGGCTCTACATCCTCGCTGCCTTGTGGGGCGCGGGCATCTTCTGGCTGGCGCCGCATCCGCCCATGGTCGACCTGCCGCAGCATGCCGCCCAGGTCGCCTTGCTGCGCGACCTGCTGCAGGGCACTTCGCCGTGGGCGGACTTCTTCCGCATCAACTGGATCACGCCCTACCTGATCGGCTACGGCCTGGCGCTGCCGTTGGCGCTGATCATGCCGGTGGCGGCCGCGCTCAAGCTGCTGCTGTCGCTGGCTTATCTTGCCTTCGTCTTCATGTGCGTGCGGCTGCGTCGCCATTTCGGCGCCGATGCGCGCCTGGACTGGCTGTTCCTGCTGGGTTTTTTCGGTTTTGCCTATACCTGGGGATTTTTCACTTTCCTGGTGGCGGCCCCAATCGGCCTGTGGTTCCTGCTGCTGGCGGACCGCTACGCCCATGAACAATCGCTGCGCCGTGCGCTCGGTGTCACGGCGATCGGGCTCATATTGCTGGCTTCGCACGGCCTCATGTTCGTGTTTGCGGTCGGTACCGGCTCTTTGCTGCTGGTGGCGCACGCGCCCAGCTGGCGGGCTTTTCTGCGCGCGCTTTGGCCCTATGTCATTTTCGGCCTGGCCAGCATTGTCTATTTCCTCGTCAGCCGCCAGGTCAGCAGTGGCCTGGCATTGGACCAGAGCCTGCCGCAAACCCTGCTCTGGGGCAACGGACCGCGCATCCCCGACACGCTGATCTTCCCGTTATGTGCGAACGTGCAGGGCCTTTCGGTGCTATTGCCGCTATTCACGGTACTGTTCATGATCGCGGCACCCTGGCTGATGCGCGCGCGCATCGACTTTCAGCACAAATCGAGCTGGCTGCCCCATGCCGTGATCGTGCTGATCATGCTCATGGTGCCGAGCTATGCCCTCAACACGCAATTCCTGTATCAACGCTTTGCCTTGTTCCTGCTGCCGACTTATGCCTGGATGTTCACACGGCAGGCCGAATCACTACGCAGCACCGACCGCCGCAACGCTCGGCTGGCGATGTTGCTGGTCATCGTGCTGTGTTTCGCCATGCTGAGCGTGCACAGCTTCCGGGTCTGGCGGTTCGGCCAGGAGTCGTCGGATATCGAGCGCCTGATGACGGTGGTCAAGCCGGGCCAGCGCGCCCTGGCATTGGTGTTCGCCCCCGACAGCGCCGCCGATCACAACCGCAAGATTTATGCGCATTATCCGGCCTGGTACCAGGCCGAGCACCAGGGACTGGTCGATTTCAATTTCGCCTGGTTTCCGCCGCAAATCGTGCGCTACCGGCCCGACCACCTGCCTGCGGTGCGGCCCGGCTTCGAATGGCATCCGGAACGCTTCGACTGGAAGACGCATGACGGCGCCGCTTACCGCTATTTCTTCGTACGGCCGCCGCCCGGTCGACCGCAAAACCTGTTTGCCGGCGCGCCTTGTGCGCCGAGGCTGTTGCTGACGCTGGGCAGCTGGGCAGTTTATGAGAACAGGCCCTGCCCTTCCCCCTGACGCATCAACAGGACCACCGCCAGGCTTGCGCATCAGCCGCGCGCGTAAGCGGATACGACGTTATAATTTCCACTGGCTAAAATAATTCCATTCATCTGACGAAACTCATCATGGTAGAAAATTCCGCTCTGCAGTCCGAAATCGCGCAACTGATGGTCGAAGCGCTCAACCTCGAAGTACGCGCCGACGACATAGATCCCGACGCGCCACTCTACGGCACGGGCCTCGGACTGGATTCCATCGACATTCTCGAGGTGGCGCTGGTCATTTCCAAACGTTACGGCCTGCAACTCAAGGCCGACAGCGAGGACAACCACCGCATTTTCAGTTCGCTGCGCAGCCTTACGCAATATGTGGCGTCCCACCAAGCGGCCTGACTTCCAGGTAAACCCGGTCGTGCGCAGCGCTGCTGTCGCCACCTGCATCGTCGTCTACGCCCTGCTCGTCCATCACGTCAACGCGAGCGGGCAAGTCAGCGCGCTCGGTGCAATACTGGCGCTGCTGCCCATCGCGGCCACCGGCCTGGCACTGATGCGCAACGCGTCCACGCGCGGCAGCGGCGTTTTGGTGCTGCTGGTCGCCGGCCTCGTTGCCTGGCGTGCCTGGCCGCAGCTCGAACGCCACGCCGCACTGCTGTTCTGGCTGCAGGATGTCGGTCTCATGCTGTTTCTGCTGCTGGGCTTCGGCCGCACCTTGCGCGCCGGTTGCAAGCCGCTGTGCGTGCATTTCGCCGAAATGATGCACGGCCCGCTGTCGCCGCCGCATGCAGCCTATGCCCGCCAAGCCACGCTGGCGTGGACGCTGTTCTTCGCCGCCATGGCGATCGTCTCCTCGCTGCTGTTCTTCCTGGCACCGCTCGCCGTCTGGTCGGCTTTCGCCAATTTCCTGACCCTGCCGCTGGTCGCGCTCATGTTCGTTGCCGAATTTCTGGTGCGGCGGCGCGTGCTGGCGGAAACCCGCGGCTCGCCGCTCGATGCGCTACGCGCCTATCTCGACAAATCTGCCCGTGCGGACTGAAATGAAAGCCATGCTGCCACTGATCGCCCACGCCACCCCCGAGGACATCGTCGCCTGGCGCCAGGATGCGGCAGTCAGCGCCGGCCAGTTCCTGCATGACGTCGAACGGCTGGCGGCATTGATGCCGGCCGGCGGTCATGTGCTCAACCTGTGCCGCGACCGCTACCGTTTCGCCGTCGGTCTCGCCGCCGCCATCGTCGCGCGCAAGGTCAGCTTGCTGCCGCCGGCGCATACGCCGGAAATGGTACGCCAGCTGCAGCACTACGCCGCCGACGTATTCTGCCTCTACGACGACGACAATGCCTGCGCCGTTGCGCTGCCGCTGCTGCATTACCCGGCCATGCCCGAACTCACGGGCACGCCGCCGGCGATGCCGCAGATTCCGGCCGAACAATTGGTCGCCGTCGTTTTCACCTCGGGTTCCACCGGCACACCGCAGCCGCATCGCAAGCACTGGGGCAAGCTCGTGCGCAGCGTGCGTGCGCAGTCGGCGCTGCTGGGCCTGGACGATCGCAGCGCCGGCCAATACACCGTGCTCGGCACGGTGCCGCCCCAACATATGTACGGCTTCGAATCGACGGTGCTGCTGCCGCTGCTGAGCGGCAACTGCCTGAGCAGCCGTCAGCCGTTCTATCCGTCCGATATCTGCAGCGCATTGGAGGCATTGCCGGCGCGGCGCGTGCTGGTCTCGACGCCGCTGCACCTGCGCCTGCTGCTCGACACCGACCTGACGCTGCCGGCAGCCGATCTCGTACTGTCCGCTACTGCGCCGCTATCGGTGCAGCTGGCGCAGCGTACCGAGGCGCGCTTCAGCGCACCATTGCTTGAAATCTACGGCAGCACTGAAACCGGCCAGATCGCGACGCGCCGAACCACGCACGACACGCATTGGCGGCTGTTCCCGGACGTGCGGCTGACGCCGCGCGGCGAGCGCGTGTGGGCCGAACACGGCCATGTGGAAGTACCGGTGGCGCTCAACGACATCGTCGAATGCCTGGACCAGACGCGCTTCCTGCTGCACGGCCGCCTGCAGGACCTGGTCAACATCGCCGGCAAGCGCAATTCGCTGTTGAGCCTGAATCATCAGCTCAACTCGATTCCCGGTGTGCTCGACGGCGCCTTCTACATGCCGGACGAGCGCTCGCACGACGAGGTCACGCGGCTCGCCGCCTGCGTCGTCGCCCCCGGCCTCACGCCCGACGCCGTATTCGCAGCGCTGCGCGAGCGCATGGACCCGGTGTTCCTGCCGCGACCGCTGATCTTCGTCGAAGCCTTGCCGCGCAACATGACCGGCAAGTTGCCGCGGGCGGCGCTCAAGCAACTGTTCGAAGCCCACACCGGCGCTACGCTGGCAGATCCGGCATGAAGCACGAGTTCAATTTCAGCCTGCCGCAAGACCATCCGGTATTCGCCGGGCACTTTCCCGGCATGCCCATTGTGCCCGGCGTGATGTTGCTCGACGCCGTATGCCATGCCGCCGCATCATTCATCACCGTTGCCGACGGCCCTTGGCAGATCGGCACGGTGAAGTTCCTGAGTCCGCTCGGGCCCGACGAAATAGC
>CBILOJ010000032.1:0-13335 GCA_966238525.1 uncultured Methylophilaceae bacterium
GCTGCGGCAAGTGCAAGCCGGTGTGCACCACGCACGTGCCGCGCGCCAACCTGCTCTACAGCCCGCGCAACAAGATTCTCGGCACTTCGCTGCTGATCGAGGCCTTCCTCTATGAGGAGCAGACGCGGCGCGGCATTTCACTGCGGCATTTCGACGAATTCAACGATGTTGCCGACCACTGCACGGTCTGCCACCGCTGCGTCAATCCATGCCCGGTCGATATCGATTTCGGCGACGTCTCGGTAGCAATGCGCAATTTCCTGCGCGAGCGCGGCCAGAAGCACTTCAATCCCGGTACGGCGGCATCAATGGCCTTTCTTAATGCCAAGGATCCGGCGACGGTGAAAATGCTGCGGGCCGGCATGATAGGCTTCGGCTACAAGGCACAGCGCCTCGCTTCCGGCATTGCCAAGAAGCTGCTGGTGACCAAGTACTTCAAGCGCAAGCCGCCGGCGACGGTGGGCAAGCCGCCGGTACGCGAGCAGGTCATCCATTTCCTCAACCGGCCGATGCCGAAGAGCATGCCGACCAAGACTTCGCGTGCGTTGCTTGGGGTGGAAGACCCGACCGTCATTCCGGTGATCCGCAATCCGCAGAAAACCAACGATGATTCGGATGCGGTGTTCTACTTCCCGGGTTGCGGCTCGGAGCGTCTATTCTCCAATGTCGGACTTGCCACGCAGGCCATGCTGTACGAAACCGGCGCCATCACCGTACTGCCGCCGGGCTACCTGTGCTGCGGTTATCCGCAGACCTCGGCCGGTAACCACGACAAGGGCCAGGAGATCACGGCCGATAATCGCGTGCTGTTCCATCGCGTGGCCAATACGTTGAACTATCTCGACATCAAGACCGTGATCGTATCGTGCGGTACTTGCATGGATCAGCTGTTGAAGTACGAATTCGAGAAGATATTCCCGGGTTGCCGACTGCTCGACATCCATGAATACCTGATGGAAAAAGGCCTCAAGATCGACGGCGTCACCGGCGTGCGCTACATGTACCACGACCCGTGCCACAGCCCGATGAAGACCTACGCGCCGCTCAAGGTGACCAATGCGCTCATGGGGCAGGATGTCGCGCTCAATGACCGCTGCTGCGGTGAATCGGGCACCTTCGCCGTCGCCCGCCCCGACATTGCCACCCAGGTCAAGATGCGCAAGCAGGAAGAGCTGGAAAAGGGCATGGTCAAGATGGGACTGACGCCCGGCGCGCCGGAGCAAGAGGTCAAGATTCTGACCTCGTGTCCGTCGTGCCTGCAAGGCCTGGCACGCTATGGCGACGATACCGGCATCGATGCCGACTACATCGTGGTGGAAATGGCCAAGCACGTGCTCGGCGCCGACTGGATGCAGGATTACGTAGCCAAGGTCAATAACGGCGGCGTGGAGAAAGTCCTGCTGTGAGCGGCTGCTGCGGCGGCTGCGAGCTGGACGCGCGCCGCGACCGGCAAAGGAGCACGCTGCGCGCGGTACTCGCCATCAACGCCGTCATGTTCGGCGTCATTGTCGCTGCGGCGCTGTACGCGGATTCGAGCGCATTGTTGTCGGATAGTCTCGACAATCTGGGCGACGCATTGACCTATGGCCTCAGCCTGTGGGCGGTGTCGCTCGGTGCACGTGCCAAGGCGCGTGTTGCACTGATCAAGGGTTTGCTGATTCTGGCGGCGGCACTCGCGGTGGCAGGGCAGATCGCCTATCGATTGGTCTATCCGGCCTTGCCTTTGTTCGAAGCCATGGGGGCTTTCAGCCTGCTCGGCCTGGCGGCGAACGGCGCCTGCCTCTACCTGCTATGGCGCCATCGCGACGAGGACGTCAACATGCGCTCGGTGTGGGAATGCTCGCGTAATGACATCGTGTCGAACCTGGCCGTATTCGCCGCTGCCATCGCCGTGTGGGCGACCGGCGCAGGCTGGCCGGATTTGCTGATTGCCGGCTTGTTGGTGCTGTTCCTGTTGCGATCCGCGCTTCGCGTCGTAGCTGCAGCGCGCGCCGAGCTTGAGGCGACGCCTTAACCCCCCCTTAACCCGTCAATATTCCCGCTATCGTCCGGATGAGTGTTTCTTTCCAGGCTGTTCCGTAGGGTTTGCAACCACAGGTGGCGAACCATTATTGCGGTGCGCAAACGAGAGTGTTTGCACACCCTACGAATTGTCGGCATGCATCGCCGCAATCGATCATCAATCAGAACGGCAGGAAGATGGCCGTCGCCAGACTCTGCATTACGCGCGTGATCAGGCGTTGCGATTTCTCGGCCAAGCTGATGGCGTAAAGGTCGGTACGGCCGACGATCTTGCCGAACTCTCTTTCAAAGCTGAGGTTGCGCTCGGTTTCGTTGATCTCGTTGGTCAAGAGGTAGAGCCGGCCATGCTGGTCCCGTGCAGTTGATAGCTTCCAGGCGGCGATTTCTACGTTGCGCGCGGCGTTATAAACACTTTGCGGATCTATGGTGTCGGGCAGGTAGAATTCGCTCTTGCCGCCATGGGCCTTGATCAGCATGGTCTGCAGGCCGACGATGAAGGGCAGTATGCGATCGCCCTGATAATCGGGGTCAAACGCCAGAAAAATCGCCGTGGTGTCCTGCGCTTCGTGGATGGCCTCGAATTTCCAGTCATGCTGTTTCTCGAATACCCAGGCCGCCATCTCTTCGGCGCTGCCGCTGGTGCTTTTTCTGAGCTCATGCGGGTTGCGCTTGTAGAGCTTGATCATGAGCAATCTGAGGCTGTGCGTATTCTCGCGCATCTCGACGTCGGCTAGACGATCAAAATCGGTTTTGCCGAGTTGGTTGATGGAGCTGCGGTCGGTTTGCTCGGGAATGATGCGGACGCCATCGGCATGATTGGTGGTGGCGCAGGCCGCCAGCATTGCACTGACGAGCATCAGACATGGCCAGCGCCCAGTTACGGACAGCCTGTTTCGCATCGAACTCCCCCTGGTATCCCGCTTGTTGTCACTATTCAAGCTGCCGCGGTCGCGCCAGCGCTGGTGCAATTGTCATCCAAGCTTCATTGCGCTTCAACTGCAATGTCATCCGCGCTCTTTAAGCTGCGCCCTGTGCAGTACTTGATCCACATCTATCACAGGAGCTAGAAATGAAACGCATATCCGTCATGTTGAACGCAATCATTGCCACCACCGCACTGACCGCCGGCGCCGCGCCAATGACTTCCATCATTCACAATGAAGTGATCGCCAAGGCGCAGCAGAGCGACAAGGGTGTCATCATGGTGCTGGCGCCGCGCGGTGACGTAGCAGCCGACGCCGCTTTCCTGCTGGCAGCACAAATCAAGCAGAACCCTGGCTACGCGCCGCTGCTGGTAATCGCCGAGCGGGCAAAGCTGCAGGATTATATGCAGCCACTGGCCTTGACTGGCGAATCACTGCCGGCCGTCGTCTTCTTCGACAAGTCCGGCCGTGAACTCAATCGGGTGATTGCCGCCCAGCCGGCGGCAGGTGCCCAGCAGCGCATGCTCACCGCCGCGCTACGTTAAGCTTCGCTAATTTGCTGTGGTTGCGCGACTTTGCGCACCACCCTGGCTTGAGGGAACACCACGCTAAAGGTGCTACCCAGGCCCGGTTCGCTTTGGATTTCAAGGCGGGCCTGATGGCGCGCCAGAATGTGTTTGACGATGGAAAGCCCGAGGCCGGTGCCGCCGGTTTCGCGCGAGCGACTGCGGTCTACGCGGTAAAAGCGTTCGGTGAGACGGACGATATGCTGCTGTTCGATGCCGATGCCGGTATCACGCACGCTGAAAATAGCTTCCTCTCCGCTTGATTTCCAGCGCATATCGATTTCGCCGCCTTCAGGCGTGTAGCGTATGGCATTACTGACCAGGTTGCCGAAGGCGCTATGCAATTCTTCAGTGGCTCCGGTCAGCCACAGGCCCGGTTCGACTTCAAGGACGAGGCGATGGCGGCCATTGCTAAGGCTCTGTGCCTCGTGCAGCACGAGATCGAGCAGCGAGGCGATGTTGACTTCGCTATCGACCGGCATGCTGACGCTGCTCTCGAGTTGCGACAACGCCAGCAGATCTTCGACCAGATGACGCATGCGACTGGTCTGATCCTGCATCATGTTGAAGTAGTTGCGTATGTCCTCAGGTATTGCGCCGTCCATGTCCATGAGGCTTTCGAGAAAGCCGCCAACCACGGTCAGTGGTGTGCGCAGTTCGTGTGAGACGTTGGCGATGAAATCGCGCCGCATGTGTTCGAGTTTTTCCATCTGGCTGATGTCGCGGCAGATCAGCAGCTTCTGGTTGCTGCCGAACGGTACCAGCTGGATTTCCAGGGTGATGTCGGGATTGCGTGCCGAGCGCAGCTTGAGCGGTTCGGAATAATCCTGCTGCTGCAGGTAGCGGACGAAATCGCCATGACGCACGAGATAGGCGATCGGTTGTCCGGCGTCATGTCCCAGGTTGAGGCCGAGCTGTCGTTCGGCGGTGGAATTGCACCATTCGATCTTGTCACTGCCATCGAGGAGCACCACGCCATCGGGCAGGGCACTGGCGGCGTGGCGAAAACGGTCGAGCGCCGAACTGAGCTGGGTCTGGCTGCGGCTATGGCGGCGTTTCTCGTGGTGCAGCGCAGCGAATACATCTTCCCAGATGCCGGCGCCGGAAGGCATGTCAGCCAGGTTCGGTTTCCTGAACCACAGCAGTAGTTTGTGCAGCCAGTATAAGTGGCCTGCCAGGTAGGTCAGGACGCCAACGGCGAAAATACCGAGTGCGGTGGCCGCATCGGCAATGGCCCATAAAACCAGGCAAAAAATGATCAGGGGAATGCTGAGCCACACGGCTCGCCAGCGGATATCTTGCACGCGGCTTCCTATGAATTAAGCGTGCTTATTATGAGCTACTGTGCCGAGAAACGGTAGCCGGCGCCACGCACGGTCTGGATCAGGTTTTCGTGGCCCGACGCTTCCAGCGCGCGTCGTAAACGGCGAATATGCACATCGACGGTGCGATCTTCGACAAAGACGCGGTCGCCCCACACGCGGTCCAGTACCTGGCTGCGCGAATGCACACGCTCTGGATTGGACATCAGGTAATGCAGCAGGCGGAATTCGGTCGGGCCGAATTCCAGCGTGATGCCGTTACCGGAAACGCGATGGGTGGCGGGGTCGAGCCGCAGGCCGCTGACTTCGATCGGGTCGTCGGTCATCTGCGGCGCGAGACGCCGCAGTACGGCTTTGATGCGCGCATTAAGCTCGCGCGGACTGAAAGGTTTGGTCAGGTAATCGTCGGCGCCGGCTTCAAGTCCGCGCACCTTGTCCATCTCCTCGCCGCGTGCCGTCAACATGATGATGGGGATGGTTTTGGTCAGGTCATCGGTTTTGAGCTTGCGCGCGAAATCGATGCCGCTCATGCCCGGCAACATCCAGTCGAGGATGATCAGGTCGGGCAGGGTTTCGATGATCAGTTTCTGCGCCTGTTCTACGCTGAATGCGCGGATATGGTGATGCCCTGCTTGGGATAGATTGAGCGCGAGCAGTTCCTGAATGGCGGGTTCGTCCTCAACGACAAGTATATTGGCCGGCATGCTTTTCCTTTCAATGCTTTGGCTGGTTTGTCATCGGCACTATATGACGTCAATATGACAGATTAATGACACCGTTGGAAAGAGTCGCTGAAAGAATTTCACCGGGCAAAATTGCCAATTCCGCTTTTTTGTATAACCATGTAGCGATTCAGTATGCAGTTTCGGGGAATGGGTAGTCATTGAATATCTAAGGGGGTTTTCAGGATGTCAGGTTTTTTTTCCAAGGAAAGAATTACAGCCAGCCACCGTTACAATCGCTGGCTGATTCCGCCGGCTGCGCTCGCGGTGCATCTGTGCATAGGACAGGCTTACGCCTTCAGCGTCTTCAACGAGCCCTTGACCCGCATACTTGGCATTACCGCGTCCACCCCCGAGGACTGGAAGCTGACGACCATAGGCTGGATTTTCAGCCTGGCCATCGTGTTTCTCGGCCTGTCTGCCGCGTTCGGCGGCAAATGGCTGGAGAAAGTCGGCCCGCGCTGCACCATGTTCACGGCCGCCTGCTGTTTCGGCGGCGGTTTCATTATTTCTGCCATCGGTGTCCAAACGCACCAGATCTGGCTGCTGTATCTGGGCTATGGCGTCATCGGCGGCTGCGGCCTGGGCCTGGGCTACGTATCACCGGTGTCGACACTGATCAAGTGGTTTCCTGACCGCCGCGGCATGGCCACGGGCTTGGCCATCATGGGATTCGGCGGCGGCGCCATGATAGGTTCGCCGCTCAGCGTCGGCCTCATGGATTATTTCCATAGCTCGACGACCGTGGGCGTGGCTGAAACCTTTATCGTCATGGGTGTCCTTTATTTCATTTCCATGTGCATAGGCTCGCTCGCGATCCGTATCCCGCCCGAGGGCTGGCAGCCCGCCGGCCATAAGGTCGCGTCGGCACCGGCACGCATGGTGACACCGCATCATGTGCACATCGATGAAGCGCTGCGCACGCCGCAATTCTATCTGCTTTGGCTCATGCTCTGTCTCAACGTCACGGCCGGTATCGGCGTGCTGGGCCAGGCTTCGGTCATGCTGCAGGAAATGTTCCAGGGCGGTATCAGCCCTGAAGCCGCGGCCGGGTTCGTTGGCCTGCTGAGCCTATTCAACATGGGCGGACGCTTTTTGTGGTCGTCGGCCTCGGATTACCTTGGTCGGCAGAATACCTATTATGTGTTCTTCGTGCTCGGCGCCTTGCTTTACGCCACGCTGCCGGCCATCAGCAACAGCGGCAATGTCACCTTGTTCATCCTGGCGACGGCGGTCATTCTCAGCATGTATGGCGGCGGCTTCTCCACCATCCCGGCCTATCTCGCCGACATCTTCGGCACGCGCTATGTCGGCGGCATCCACGGCCGCCTGCTGACCGCCTGGGCCGCGGCCGGAGTCTTCGGCCCGGTGCTGGTGAACTACATACGCGAATACCAGCTCATGCATGATGTCGCCAAGACTGACGCTTATACCATGACGCTCTACATCATGGCGGGCCTGCTGGTAGCCGGTTTCATCTGCAACATGCTCATGCGGCCCGTGCATGAGAAACATCACATGAGCCCGGGTGAGTTGGCCGGGTCCGCGCAGGCCTGAGGGGGAGATATCATGCAACATGGCGACACTGACAAGAACGAAAACCATGGCCTGCTGCTGGTGCTGTTCTGGGCCTATGTGCTGATTCCGCTGGGCTGGGGCGTGTTCGAAACTTTCAAGAAGGCGCTCGCGCTGTTTCACTAAATGCAACGCTGTGCCTGGGCCAGAGCACCGCTCGACATCGAGTATCACGACCGCGAGTGGGGCGTGTCGCTGCATGAGGAGCGCGCCCTGTTCGAGTTTCTCGTACTCGAGGGCGCGCAGGCCGGCCTGAGCTGGAACACGATATTGCGCAAGCGCGCACATTATCGCCAGGTATTCGATGATTTCGAGCCGGCAAGAGTGGCGGATTACGGCGAAGCCAAGGTGGCGGCGCTATTGACTGATCCAGGCATTGTGCGGAATCGGCTCAAGGTTGCGGCCGCAATTGTTAATGCCCGGTATTATCTTGAAGTGCAGCAAGATTTCGGCAGCTTCGACGCTTACTTGTGGCAGTTTGTCGACGGCCGTCCCATTGTCAATGTCTGGCGCAATGCCAGTGAAGTGCCGGCGAAAACTGCCATTTCCGATACTCTGTCCCGCGACCTGCAGCAGCGCGGCTTTAAATTCGTCGGCTCCACTATCTGTTATGCCTTGATGCAGGCCGTGGGCATGGTCAATGACCATACCACGGATTGTTTTCGCCATGCCGAGCTCGCACAATCACGTTGAAGCGGTTGAGCAGGCAAGGTAAGCAGTAGCGTTTCTAGCGGCTGGCAACAGTCCGAGCTGGTTTGCTTCCGGCTCAAACTGCGCTGCGCTATAATGAGCGTCTTCCCCGGCTTGGCTCTATTCTGATCCCGTGTCGCGTCCTTTCCGCATTTTTTCTGATCGGCCAAGTGTCTTGTTGCAGATGCGCCTGCCAATATCGCTGACGGTCGGGAAAGTATTGGTGTTGCTGCTGGGCATGTCGCTGGTGCCAGCAGAATCGGCGCAGGCGGCGGCAAGCAGCCGTGTCTTTACCGGTCCGACAACGATAGAAGTTGCATTCACGCCGGGGCAGGATGCGGCCCAGCTCATCATCAGTACGATTGCGCAGGCACGTCGGCAGATTCTGGTGCAGGCTTTTTCCTTCACGCACGATGGTATTGCGCATGCATTGATGGCGGCGCGGCGCCGCGGTGTAGAGGTCAAGCTGATTGCCGACCGTGAGCAGACAAGCAAAATGCGCCGTGAACAGATTTCAGCCATCGCTGCAGCTGGCGTGCCAGTCTGGCTCGATGGCGAGCACCTGAGCGCGCACGACAAGGTCATGGTCATCGATGCGGATGATGCAAAAGCGGCGGCCGTGATCACGGGCAGTTATAATTTTACCAAGGCCGCGCAGTACAGAAATGGCGAAAATGTGCTGGTACTACGCGGCAATCCGGCGCTGGCGCAGACTTACCGCGCTAACTGGCAGCGCCATTTGGCGCATGCGCGGCCGTACCAAAGCCGCAACGACAATAGATAAGGAACAGGCGTGAAAGAATTTGCAATCGATCTCAATGGCAAGGGCATGCGTATCGGCATCGTGCTGTCGCGTTTCAACAAGGAAGTCGGTGACGGCTTGTTGAGCGCGTGTTTGGCCGAGCTGGAAAAATTGGGCGTGGCGACCGATGCGATTACGCTGGCTACGGTGCCGGGCGCGCTGGAGTCACCGGGGGTGCTGCATCAGATGGCGGACAGCCAGAAGTTCGACGCCTTGATTGCGCTCGGTGCCATCATCCGCGGCGAAACCTATCATTTCGAAATCGTCGCCAATGAATCGGCGCGCGGCATTTCCGAGGTGCAACTGAATACCGGCGTGCCGGTGGCCAATGCCATTCTCACTACCGAAGATGACGAACAGGCAATCGCCCGCATGTCGATCAAGGGCGCCGAGGCTGCTGTGGTGGCGATCGAGATGGCCAATCTACTGAAGAAATTATGAGCGAAAACGACAACAAGCCCGCCAGCGCCAAACCTACCAAGACGGGACGCAACCGCCGTGCATCGCGCGAGCTCGTGCTCAAGGGTATCTATCGCAGCTTTCTCAATCAGAGCGATCTCAGACTGATTCGACGCGAACTGGCTGACGACCCCGATTTTGATCGCGCAGACGAAGATTATTTCCGTCAGTTGCTCGAGGGGGTCAGCGACAATATTGCCGGCTTGGACCAGCGTATCGCCGAATTTATCGATCGGCCAATCGCTGAGCTGAGCCCCATCGAACATGCCATCCTGTGCATTTCAGCATACGAGCTCATCCATGATCCCAGCATTCCTTACCGCGTGGCGATCAACGAAGGCGTGGAGCTGGCCAAGCGCTATGGTGGTACCGATGGCCACAAGTATGTGAACGGCGTCCTCGACAAACTGGCGGCGCAGGCGCGCCCGCATGAAGTCAGCCGGCGCTGAATCGAAGCCTTAGGCCAATAGATAGGTATATCTGGAAAAGCCCCGTATCGGGGCTTTTTTTATGAACTCGAACTCGATTGCTACCAGTGATTGCTCGATACGCTGCATGAAGCAGTCGAATTGTGCCATGAGCGGCTGTTGCGCCCCGGCCAGATCGGTGACTAGGAAAAGGAGCCCGGTGACAGGCGCATAGGGGGAAGCGGGGACAAGCGCCGACTTCGTGTTCGTAGAATACATGTTCGCTATTTAAGTTGACTATTGATTTGAAGCGCAGCTTGCCGCGCTTGGCCACACGAATAACCTAGGCCAGTACTCCAAGTTTGTGCGGGTGGCAACCGGCAGCGTCACAACGCAGGCAGCTGCCTTGTTCGTACCAATCGCCCAGCACCCAGCGTCGGCAGGCGTGACCATCGACCTCGAGTTCATGCAATGCTGGCCTGTGCGTATGACCATGGATCAGCAGCTCGGGATAATCGTGGTTGCGCAGCAGCTCGCGCACCGCTTCGGCATTCACATCCATGATGTCAGCGGCTTTGTGCGATTTTTCTTGTTCGCTGCGTTGGCGCAAAGCCTCGATTTGCGCTTTGCGTGCCTGTAGCGGTTGCCGCAGGAATTGCTGCTGCCAATCGGGATTACGCACCTGCTCGCGGAAAGCCTGATAACGCACGTCATCGGTACACAGCGTATCGCCGTGGCTCAGTAGTGTGCGCCTGCCGTACAGTAGGAGATCGGTCGGATCGGGCAGCAGCGTGAGACCGCTTGCTGCCGCGAACGCCGCGCCCAACAGGAAATCACGGTTGCCGTGCATGAAATAAACCGCGGTGCCATGCTCGGCCAGTTTGCTCAAAGCGGCGACGACCGGCGCGTGATGGGCATCCTGCAGATCGTCGTCACCCGCCCAGTATTCGAACAGGTCCCCCAGGATGAACAGCGCTTCAGCCTGCGTTGCTTCTACCTCGAGAAAGGTCAGGAGCTGGCGGGTAATGGCCGGACGGCTGGCACATAAATGCAAATCGGAAATGAACAGGCTGTGGCTGTGCGCATTTCCGATATTGAGTGGAGCAGATGCGTTCAGGGTGATGCTGCCGTCAGCAGAGTTCTGCACGCTCGATGACTACATTTTCCTGCGGTACGTCCTGATGGCCGTTGCGGTTTCCGGTTTTGACCTTGCCGATCTTGTCGACGACGTCGGTGCCGCTGGTGACTTTGCCGAATACGCAATAGCCCCAGCCTTGCGAAGTCGGTGCCGTGAAGTTGAGGAAATCGTTGTCGGCCGTGTTGATGAAGAACTGGCTGCTGGCCGAATCGGGATTGGGCGTGCGGGCCATGGCGATGGTGTATTTCTTGTTCTGCAGGCCGTTGTTGGCTTCATTCTTGATGCTGGGCTGCGTTTGTTTCTGCGACATGTCGGGATCGAAGCCGCCGCCCTGGATCATGAAGCCGTCGATGACGCGATGGAAAATGGTGTTGTCGTAAAAGCCGCTTTCCACGTATTGCAGAAAATTGGCGACGGTGACCGGCGCCTTTTCGACATCGAGTTCAAGAACGATTTCACCGAAATTGGTGTGCAGTTTAACCACGTTTCTTTCCTTTAGCTGCGGGGGTTTTGGATGATTCTGATGCGGTGGACGGCTTGCTGTCGCCAGCGGTCTCGACCGGGCTTGCAAGCAGGCTGGCGTTTTCGATAACGATAGGCTCCAGCGGTACGTCGGTGAATTGTCCGGCGGTATGCGTCGGTGTCTTGCCTATGCTTTCAACGATGTCCATGCCGCGAATGACCTTGCCGAAAACGCAATAACCGATGTAATGCGGATCAGGCCGGTAGTAATTGAGAAACTTGTTGTCATTGAGGTTGATGAAGAATTGGGAAGTGCCTGAATTAGGATCGAAGGCGCGTGCCATGGCCAAAGTGCCGGGTTCGTTCTTGAGGCCGTTGTTGGATTCGTTGATCACCGGCGCCATGGTGAGCTTTTGCTGCATGTCGGGCGTGAAGCCGCCACCCTGAATCACGAATCGGTCTATCGTGCGATGAAATACCGTGCCGGGGTAAAAATTGCTTTCCACGTATTGCAGGAAATTGGCAACCGTCTTGGGCGCCTTGTCCGGATAGAGCTCGACGACGAAGCTGCCCTTGTTGGTGCGAAACTCGACTTGCGGATTCGCGGCGAAGGCGGAAGCGCTGGCAATAAGCAAAAACAGGAAAAGCAGAAATTTTGATCGCATCGTATTTTCTCCCGATCGAAGGGCTAGGCCGCGCCTTCGTAAATTATTTTCCAGCGCTGGTTCTCGAAAACCCAGTACTGGCGTTTGCGCATATGGCTGTCGAGATTGTCACTGATGTAATCCTGTTCGAAGGTGACGACGGCCAATTGCTGTTTGCTGTCAGGATAACGGAACATGCTGATATTGGACAGCTTGATATCAACCTTGGGCTTGCTTGCCTGAATGCGGCGCTTGTAAGCTGACCACTCGGTGAAATCGGCGTTTTCACTGAAGAACGACGGCGAATAATGCGCCAGGTATTGGTCGGTATCCTGCGCTTGCCAATCGCGCCGCCAGTTTTCCAGCGCCTGACTCAGGCTTTGTTTTTCGTCGATGTCTTGTTCCGGATTCAGCCAATCGAGCTTGCTGGTGATGATGACTGGCGTCTTGCCGGTATTCAGAATGGGCGCGAGCGCGCGCAGATCCTGGTTGGCAATGACAACACAGCCGTCGCTGGCACGTGGCGGACGGCTATAGGTGTTGTTAGGCGTCCCGTGCAGCCAGATGCCATGGCCATCCTTGCCTTGATGCTTGTCCCATTCGTTGGGGTAATTCAGCGGATAGGCGCCATCGCCATAAAAATCAGGCAGTTTTTGCGTCAACTTGCTGCTGGCAAAATAAACGCCTTCCGGCGTCCGTTTATCGCCTTCGGTAGATTTTCCGCTGCCGTTTTTGCCCAGCGTCACATAAAAATCGGCGACAAGATGTGGCTTTCCATCCTGATTGCGGTAGAGATACAGGCGCGATTTGCTTGCATCCACCACGATGACATGCTGCTGTTCGGGGTCGAGCTGCCATAGCGGTTCAGGCACGCTCTGCGGCTTTTGCTGCATGAGGTAATGATCCAGCCGCGTACGCGCCTCACTGCGCAGAGCCTCGACTTGTGCCGTGTCGGTATTGTTGCCAAAGGACTGAAACTGCTGGCTCAGCACCATCAGCAAGTCGCCACGAACCAGATGTGCGAGCTTGAAATTGGGCGCATTGCGCAGGGTTTCGTCTATGGTGGCGAGCGCCTGCTGCAATTGCCCCTGGGTGATTTCCAGCAGGCTTTTGACCAGCAGATCCTCGGTATGGTTGGGACTGAAAGCGCTACCAGGCTTGCGGATAAAATCGCTGCCGTCGATCGCAGTGGCGTTCCAGGGCAACAGTGCGCTGGCGACGATGGCGACGGAGAATATGTACTTGATCAATTGCATCTTATTGCCGGACCACATCAACGATCAGTCAGTTCCTGCTCGATCAGCCAGTCGCCACCGACTTTTTTCATGACCAAGGTCTTGTCGGTACGCAAGCTGGTTCGGCCGGTACGATAACTTTGACGAAAACTCGCCTTGGCGGTGTCGTCGCCTTCGAGTTTGACGCGCAGATTGCTGATATCGACGCGTATCTTCTCCGGAGAACCCACCCGCTGGCGGCGTGTTTCTTCCCACGCCTTCCGATCGCCGCCGGGCGCTTGGAAACTATCGGCATAGCTGGCGAGATAGCGCTTCACGTTTTGCGATGACCAGGCTTGCGCCCATTCCTTGACGGCGGTTGCTCTCAT
>CBILOJ010000033.1:0-12914 GCA_966238525.1 uncultured Methylophilaceae bacterium
CAGAGCGGTGCCGACGGCAGCGAACAGCGAACCGGTCACGCCCTCGGAAATCTTCAGCCGCTCGCCGAGATGCTCGAGCGCATTGGTAAAGATTTCGGCCGCGACTACAATCACGATCAACATCAGAAAAAGCTGGAGAAAAACCATTGATTCCACCTGGACAAAATTGCGGAAGCGAATTCGTTGCGAATTCTTCGAGCCAGAAGTTTAGCGGATAACGCCGGATCAGGCATGGAGAATATCGTCATCGATGCGCACGGCTTCGCCTCCACGGCGCGCTTCATCGCCTCGCCCAATTGCGATGCAAGGCCGCAGCCGGACGACATCAGCCTCGTCGTTATCCACAACATCAGCCTGCCGCCGGGCCAATACGACGGCAATGGCGTCATGGCATTGTTCACCAATCGCCTCGATGCCCAGGCACATCCTTACTATGCCGAAATCCAGCATTTGAAGGTTTCGGCCCATTTCTTCATCCGCCGCGACGGCAGCCTGATCCAGTTCGTGCCGTGCAAGCAACGCGCCTGGCATGCCGGCGTTTCCAGCTGGCAAGGCCGCGAGCGCTGTAACGACTACTCGCTCGGCATCGAGCTCGAGGGCAGCGACCAGGACGCCTTCGCCGCAGCGCAGTACGCGACGCTGAATTGCCTGTTAAAAGCGCTGAAAACGGCTTACCCCATCACAGCGGTCGTTGGCCACTCCGATATTGCACCGGGCCGCAAAACCGACCCCGGTCCCTGTTTCGACTGGGAGCAAGTGACGGCCTGCGCAGTTTCCACCATCAATCCGGACGCGCCTTGAACGTGATCGCGAGCACGCCAATTACCACAAGAGCGGTGCCGGCGAGCTGCATGGCCGTAACTTCCTCGCCGAGAAACACGTAGGCCAGCAATATGGTGGAAACCGGCCCGACCGAGCTCAGCAATGATGCCTGGCTGCTGCCGAGACGACGTATACCGGCGTTGAGCATGATGGCGGGCAGCACGGTCGCCACCACCGCCATCAGCAACGCGATACGGTACACCGGCGCCGGCAGCTGCGTGATGGCTACCGCGTGCGGCGTAATGGCGAAATGCACAGCGCTGGCGATGCCGGCGACCAGCATGCTGTAGGCGGTGAAATTGGCCGTGCCCACGCGCGGAATCACGCGGCCGCTGCACACCAGGTAGCTGGCATAGGTCAGCGCACTGATCATGACCAGCACGGCACCAAGCAAGGTTTCCGCAGCACCGCTCTTGAGCACGGCGAGATCATGGCTGACGGCAAGCGCAACCCCGGCATAACTGGCCATCAGCGCAAAAATTTCGCGACGGCCGATACGCTGGCCGAACAGCAGCGCTGAAATCAATACCACCATGGTGGGATAAAGAAACAGGATCACACGTTCGAGCCCGGCGGTGACGTAGGCAAGACCGGCAAAATCGAACCACATCGGCGCATAGCCGCCGACGATGCCGAGCACGACCATCAGCAGAGCATCGCGCCGGCTGATATGCGGCTGCGCTTCCCGGCGCCGCGCCCATACCGCCAGCGCGATGAAGAACGGCATGGCAAACGCCATGCGCAGCGCGATCAAGCTCTCGGCATCGACGCCATAGGCGTAGGCGAGCTTGACCATGATGGCCTTGGAAGACACCGTGATTGCAGCGATCAGCACCAGCGCCGACCCTATGATGGTATTGCGGGAGGTTTCCGCGGTTTGCGATTGCATCATATGCCCATCGAAAATGCGGGCTATCGGCGGAAAATCGGAACAACCGCGGAGAGCCCGCGGTTGCAAAAAATCAGGACAAGCAGCAACCGCAGCGCATGGCGACCGGCCATAGCATCTTGCGGGCCATCGTTGTTGCAGCATGGAGGCTACTTGTCATCATGGCGGCACTTTAATGCAGCCCGGTAAGCGGGTCAATTATCGGCGGATGGATTATCCGCGGCACCGACCAATTTCTGCACCACCAGACTACCGACCATATCGCCCTCGACGTTGACCGTCGTGCGCAAGGTATCGAGCAAACGATCGATCGGCAGCAGGATCGCGATCGCCTCGGCGGGCAGGCCCACCGATTGCAGCACCATGACCATGGTCACCATGCCCGCGCTTGGAATCCCCGGCGCTCCCATGGCTGCGATCATGGCGGTAAACAGCACAATGAGCTGCTGCACCAGATTGAGCTCGACACCAACCAGGCTGGCAATGAACAAGGCAGCCGCGGCCTCGTACAATGCGGTACCGTCCATGTTGATGGTAGCGCCCAGCGGCAACACGAAACCGGCTACTTCCGGCTTCACGCGCAGATTTTGCTGCGCGCAACGCAGGGTGATCGGTAGCGTGGCCGAGCTCGAGCTGGTAGCGAAAGCCGTGACCAGCGCCTCGCGCGCGCCGCGCAGGAAGCGCAGCGGCGTGACGCCGGTGACGAGGTACAGCACCAGCGGCAACGCCACCAGGCCGTGCAGCAATGTGGTGCCAACCACGACCGCGGCAAATTTGCCCAGGCTGCCGAGTACCGCCATATCCTGCGTGGCGATCAGCTGCGCCAGCAATGCCATGACGCCGAGCGGCGCCAGGTACATGATCCAACCCACTACGCGCATGACGAGTTCGAGCAGCTCCTGCAGCAACACCAGAATGTTGCGGTAGCGTTCGCCGCCCATGACCAGCGCGACGCCGACGATGAGCGCGAACACTACCACGGCCAGCACCTTGGTCTGCGCCAGCGCGGCGAACGGATTGACAAACAGGCCGTGCAGGAAACCGGCGAAAAATTCACGCAGACTGAGTTGCTCGGCGGCATAGCCCTGCATGGCAGCCTGGAACATGGCGAGATGCAATCCCTCGCCGGGGCGGAAGATATTGCTCGCGACCATGGCCAGCACGATCGCCAATATCATCGAGAATACGAAGAAGCCCAGCGTGACCTGCCACACCCGGTTTGCCTGGCGATGGGCCTGCAGATTGGCAATGCCGACGGCAATCGAGGTGAACACCAGCGGCACCAGGATCATCTTCAGCAAATCGATGAAAATACCGCCGACGAGACTGCTCGCATACAATCCATACGTGCGCACGGCAGCGTCCTGCGGCAGCGCGCCCATGCCCCAACCCAATGCCAGCCCCAGCAATGCGCCGAGCAGTATCTGGGCATTGAGGCTGGGCAATCTCATGCCGGTGTGTCCGCTACGCCCGGCTTCGCCTCTTGGACTTTTTCAAATACCGCAGCGAAAAAACCGTCGGTCTGGTGCAGGTGCGGCAATAGGCGTAGGTATTCGCCGGTATCAAGCGCTATTTGCTGCTGGGCCAAGATGTCAGCGGCACTGAGCGGCCGGTAATCGGCATGCGCGGCCAGAAAGGCCTCGGCAATCTGTTCGTTCTCGGCCCGCAACAAGCTGCAGGTGGCATAAATCAGCCGTCCGCCCGGCTTCACCAGCTTGGCCGCGCGACCCAGGATGGCGGCCTGCTTGGCCGTCAGTTCAGTGATGTCCTGCGGCGTCTGCCGCCATTTGAGATCAGGGTTGCGACGTAGCGTACCCAAGCCGCTGCAGGGGGCGTCCACCAGCACACGGTCGAATTTGCCGTTGAGCCGCTTGAGCTTGGGGTCGTTCTCACTGCTGATCAGCTGGCTATGCAGATTGGAAAGTCCGGAGCGCTTGAGACGCAGGCCGAGGTTCTGCAAACGCTTCTCGGCGACGTCGAACGCATAAAGGCGGCCGGTATTACGCATGAGCGCACCCATGGCCAGGCTTTTGCCGCCGGCGCCAGCACAGAAGTCGGCAATCATCTCGCCACGCCGCGGCGCGACGAGCTGCGCCAGCAACTGGCTACCCTCGTCCTGCACTTCGATCTTGCCATCGAGAAACAGCGGATGGCGGTTGATGGTGAGCTTCTGCGCCATGCGCAGGCCGTGCGGCGAATAGGGCGTCGCTTCGACCTGCATGCCGTCGGCGGCGAAACGCGCCATGACATCCTCGCGCGTCGCCTTGACCAGGTTGACGCGCAGGTCGAGCGGCGCCTGCGCATGCATGCTGCGGGCGATGGCCAGGGCCTCGTCCTCGCCGTATTGCGCCGCCAAGTCCTGCCACAGCCACGCCGGCAGATCGGCCTGGGTGGCGGCGTCGAGATCGGCGGTCGAGCGCGCCTTGATCGCCTGCGCCCACTCCTTCTGCTGCTTGCTGAGCGCGGGCTCGAGCTCGCGCAGGCTCATGCCCTGCACGCGCAGCCAGTAGGCGAGCAGCAGCTTGCGCGCATCCTCGCCTTCGGCCAGGTGGGCCAGCAGTGCCTTGCGGCGCAGCACGCCGTAGACCGACTCGGCGACGAAGGCGCGGTCCTTGACGCCAAGCTCGCGGTTTTCCCTGAAAAAACGCCCGAGCTTGGCGTCGGCGGGACCGCTGCCGGTCAGTACATCAGCCAGCGCCATGGCAGCCAGGCGCAATAGATTTGGATTCATAGATTTCTTCGGATGCTGATGGAAATGGGGCGGTCTTCGGTCTCACTGCCTTTAATGCCCCGCGGGACGGCAGTCACTGTATGCAATGATAATCGACGCAGTACCGCCCGCTCGTGTTTTATTTGCCGCGACTACTTAACGCGCACGCTGGTCAATGTCTGCGCAATCGTAGCGCCGTCATCCTTCATGATCAGGCGTACCGGCAGGTAATGCGCTTCCTTGCCCAGCCACAGTTCCTTGCCTTCTTCGTCGCTTTTATTGGCATCGGCGAGGTGCACGGTGCTGAAATTGCCGGCGGCGGTCTGCAATGGCGCATCGCGCTCGACCACAGTGTAGTGGTACTGCTTGAGCCGCTTGCCGGTGGTCACCGGCAGCACGAACTCGCTGCCCCCCGGCTGTTTGAACATGAACTGGTACATAAAACTGCTGAGATCCTGGGCGCCGGCTGTCAGCGGCACCGTCTCCAGCTTGCCTTTGACCTTCATCGTCAGCTTGCCTGCCGCCCAGTCGAAATCGGCGTAAAGCGCTTTTTTCTCGTTATCGCCCTGGTGCAGCTCGAAATGGCTGGGCTTGAGACCTTGCGGCGTCACTTCGCCCTCGCTGGTCAACCGGCGTTCACCGAACAGCGCATAGAGACCGCTGCCGCGCGTCACGCTTTCGATGCGGTAGCGCCCGTTCTCGGCCCGATAGGTTTCGGTAACGGTAGCGAACGGCTGGCCGTTGCGCGTAGCTTCATAGACAACGTCCACCTCGGTGGGCGCCGCGCTGGCGAGCGTTGCGCCCAACACGAGAAAAAGGCCCAGGATACGGGCAATGAAATTTGATGACATGTGATCTCCCGAATGAAACTTCGCCTGCTTAACGCAGGCGGCGACTATGCGTTGGCAACGCGATCGCGTGCGAGTTCAGACGACGATTGTTGGCGCCTCGTTGGCCGCGCTGGCGCGCACATGGCCGATACGCGCCACCTGCTCGCCTTCAAGTGTCAACATTGCTAGCGCTTTGTCGGCATCTTCGGCGGCAACAATAACGGCCATGCCGATGCCGCAATTGAAGGTACGGTACATCTCGTCATCGGCGATGTTGCCCTGCGCCTGCAGCCACTGGAACAGCGGCGGCAATTGCCAGCCGTCCTTGCGGATCTCGGCAGTGAAACCTTGCGGCAGCACGCGTGGGATGTTTTCGGTAATGCCGCCGCCGGTGATGTGCGCCATGCCCTTGACCGGCAAGGTTTGCATGAGCTTGAGCAGAGGCTTGACGTAGATGCGCGTCGGCGCCATGACGACGTCGCGGAACGGCTGGCCGTGGAAATCCGAATCCATGTCGATGCCGGAACGCTCGATGAGCTTGCGGATCAGCGAATAGCCGTTGGAATGGGCGCCGCTGGAAGCGAGCCCGAGTACGACATCGCCCTCACTTATCGTACTGCCATTGATGATGGCGTCGCGCTCGACGGCGCCGACAGCGAAACCGGCCAGATCGTATTCACCGGCGGGGTACATGCCCGGCATCTCGGCCGTCTCGCCGCCGACGAGCGCGCAGCCGGCCTGCTCGCAGCCGGCGGCGATGCCCTGGATGACCTGAGCCGCCGTAGCGACCTCAAGCTTGCCGCAGGCGAAATAGTCGAGGAAAAACAAGGGCTCTGCGCCCTGCACCAGGATGTCGTTGACGCTCATGGCGACGAGGTCGATACCCACGGTATCGTGCTTGTCGAGCTGGAAGGCCAGCTTGAGCTTGGTGCCGACGCCATCGGTACCCGATACCAGCACCGGATTGCGATATTTTTGCGGCATTGCGAATAGCGAACCGAAGCCGCCGATACCGCCCATGACTTCTGGTCGCATGGTACGCTTGGCGAACGGTTTGATCCTTTCCACCAAGGCGTCGCCGGCCTCGATGTCCACGCCGGCATCGCGGTAGCTCAGGGAAGGTTGGGCGGGTTTATCGGCGTTCAAGTTGCGTTCTCGCTTTCGCTATTAAAAACATAAAGAAAAATTACCGGATTAAGGCATAATTTTACCCGATATGACGACCAAACAAGAAAAGGTCTTGCCCGACTATCGTCTGATATTGTTTGCGGCGGCCGTGCTGGGGCTGATCTACGTACTCTCGCCCATTCTCGCCCCTTTCCTGATCGGCGCCATTCTCGCCTACATCTGCAGCCCCCTGGTCGATCATATCGGCCGCCTGCGTTTAGGCAAGGTGCGTATCGGCCGCACCCTTTCCACCCTGCTGGTAATCGCCCTGCTGTTCGGCATTTTCATTGTGCTGCTGCTGATTGTGGTGCCGCTGGTACAAAAGGAACTGGTACTGGTAATGCAGCGCATGCCGGCTTACCTGGAAACATTGCGCACCAAAGTCGAGCCGTGGCTGCTGACGCATTTCGGCGTCACATTGGCAATCGACGTCACGCAGATCCAGGATATCGTCACGCAGAACTGGAAATCGGCCAGCAATTTTGTCGGCAAACTGCTGCTGCAGGTCAGCACGCATGGGCTGGCGTTGATCGGCTGGATCGCCAACCTGCTGCTGGTGCCCGTGGTGCTGTTCTACCTGCTGCGCGACTGGCATGGCATCATCCATCGTTTCGCCGAGCTCATTCCGCGCGACTGGTATGCCAAGACCGCCACCATCGCACGCGAAATCGATCTCGTGCTGGCCGAGTTCCTGCGCGGGCAGCTGTCGGTCATGGTGCTCACTGGCATCTTCTACGCTGCCGGCCTCTGGTTTGCCGGCCTCGAGCTCGCGCTGCCGATCGGCATGATCGCCGGCCTGCTCGGCTTTGTGCCCTACCTCGGCCCGACGCTCGGCATCCTGCTGGCGCTGCTCGCCGCCGCGCTGCAGTTCTCGTCGCTGGGCCAGCTGATTCCGGTGGCATTGGTATTCGCCGCCGGCCAGGTACTGGAAAGCATGGTGCTGACGCCGTGGCTGGTCGGCGACCGCATCGGCCTGCATCCGGTGGTCGTCATCTTCGCCCTGCTCGCCGGCGGCCAGCTGTTCAGCTTCAGCGGCATCCTGCTGGCGCTGCCGGTCGGCGCCGCCATTGCCGTCGGCCTGCGCCACGTGCGGCACAGTTATCTGGCAAGCGATCTCTATCTCAAATGAAGCAGTTGCTGCTGGACATCCAGCCGCCGGCACGACCGTCGCTGGAAAATTTCGTCGTCGGCCGCAACGCCGAGGCCTTGCACCATCTACGGCTGGCCGCTGGCGGCAGTCCCGAGGCACGCTTCATCTACCTGTGGGGCGCGGCCGGCAGCGGCAAAAGCCATCTGCTGCAAGCTTGCACCGACCTGGCGCGCGCACGCAATCTGCCGCTGGCTATCGTCGATGACGTGCACGCCATGTCGGATGAAGAACAGATCGCCTTGTTCAATTTCTACAATGAACTGCGTGCCTCTGCGCATGCCGGCGCGCTGATTGTCGCCGGCGAGGCGGCGCCGACGCAGATGGGCTTGCGCGACGATCTGGCGACGCGCTTGTCGTGGGGCCTGGTGTATCAGCTGCATCCGCTGTCCGACCAGGAAAAGGCGGAAGCGCTCAGGACGCATGCCGCCGACCGCGGCATGCGCCTGCCGGACGAGGTCGTCGACTATTGCCTGAGCCATTTGCGACGCGACCTGCCGACGCTGATGGCGACGCTGGCGGCGCTCGATGAATGGTCGCTGACGGCGCAAAAGCCGGTAACCGTACCCATGCTGCGCAAACTCCTGCAATTGCCGCCTTCCGCGTAAAATACGCCGGCTTAATGCCAGGCGGCTCGACCAGACACAACCATGCTACGACTGACCGAAATCAAACTCCCGCTCGACCATCCGGAACCGGCGTTGCGCGAGGCCATCCTCAAGCGGCTTGACATCGACGCGTCCGAATTGGGCGAATTCAGCATCTTCCGCCGCGGTGTCGATGCGCGCAAACCGCACGCCATCCTGCTGATCTACACCGTGGACCTGCAGCTGCGCAACGAAGCGCAACTGCTGAAGCGCTTTGCCAAGGACCCACATGTCGCACCGACACCCGATACCAGCTACAAGTTTGTAATCGAGCCGCGCCAGGCCGCCGACAAGTTGCCGCGTCCGGTCATTGTCGGTTTCGGCCCCGCCGGACTGTTCGCAGCGCTGATCCTGGCGCAATTGGGCTTGCGGCCGCTGGTGCTAGAGCGCGGCAAGCCGGTGCGCGAACGCACCAAGGATACCTGGGGGCTATGGCGCAAGAACAAGCTCGATCCCGAATCCAATGTGCAGTTCGGTGAAGGCGGTGCCGGCACTTTTTCCGACGGCAAGCTCTACAGCCAGATCAAGGATCCGCGGCATTACGGCCGCAAGGTGCTGACCGAATTCGTCAAGGCCGGCGCACCCGAGGAAATTCTCTATGTAGCCAAGCCGCATATCGGCACCTTCCGCCTGGTCGGCATGATCGAAAAAATGCGCGCGACCATCACATCGCTCGGGGGAGAGATCCGCTTCCAGAGCCGTGTCGACGATATCGAAATCGAGAACGGCCAGGTACAGGGCGTAGTGCTGGCCAGCGGTGAACGCATTGCGACGCAGCATCTGGTGCTGGCACTGGGCCACAGCGCACGCGACACCTTCGAGATGATTCACCGGCGCGGCATCTATATCGAAGCCAAGCCGTTTTCGGTCGGTTTCCGCATCGAACATCCGCAATCATTGGTCGACCATGCGCGCCATGGCCCCAATGCGCAGCATCCGATTCTCGGCGCCGCCGACTACAAGCTCGTGCATCACGCCAAGAACGGCCGTTCGGTCTACAGCTTCTGCATGTGCCCGGGCGGTACCGTGGTTGCCGCCGCATCCGAACCGGGCCACGTGGTTACCAACGGCATGAGCCAGTATTCGCGCAACGAGCGTAACGCCAACGCCGGCATCGTCGTCGGCATCACGCCTGAAGTCGATTATCCGGGCCATCCGCTCGCCGGCGTCGAATTGCAGAGGCAACTCGAATCGCGCGCCTTCGAACTCGGCGGCAGCACCTACGAAGCGCCGGGCCAGCTCATCGGCGACTTTCTCGCCGGCCGCACCTCGACCGCGTTCGGCAGCGTGCAGCCTTCCTACAAACCAGGCGTGCATCTGACCGATCTCGCGGCGGCGCTGCCCGAATTCGCCATCAGCGCCATACGCGAAGCGCTGCCGGCTTTCGCGCGCCAGATCAAAGGGTTCGACCTGCCCGACGGCGTGCTGACCGGCGTCGAAACCCGCACCTCGTCGCCGATCCGCATCAAGCGCAACGACGGCGACCTGCAGAGCATCAATACCCGGGGTTTATACCCGACCGGTGAAGGTGCGGGTTACGCCGGCGGTATATTATCGGCAGCGGTGGACGGCATCAGGGTCGCGGAAGCGGTGGCGCTCAGCATGAAACGAATATGACTTGAACAAGAACTTGATAGATTTTTAAAGATTAAAATTTATAAAATGCTCTCGGTTTTTTATAAAGGTTATTAGCTGAGCTAAGGAAAGTTTTAATGGAATAATTGCTGCTATATAAAAACAGATTAATGAAGATATGCTGGCATTTTCATTAAATAATGGTAACCCCCAAAGAAAGATCGCAACGGCAAACCAAGTTAATGAAAAAGGAATTATGAAAATTGCTAATAACCATTGATCTTTATCTAAATCAAAAATACGGGCAGCCAAGCTTAGCCCTGCTACAAAAGTCGCATATCCCAAAAAACCAAAAAACCACCCCCCCAAAAATCCTTTTAAAATCTCGCCCATCATAACCCCCTTATACTTAAATAATTAAGCTTAGCTAGGCAATCAAGAATTCAAGAAATTGTGCCTTCGCAATCTTCTCATTGAGATTTAATTAGCCGCGTAGGGTGTGCAAACATCTTCGTTTGCGCACCAGCCACGACGGTTCGCAAGCTTTGCTTGCAAACCCTACGGCCGCGAGCCTAACGTTTTGTCACGGCAATCTCGCCCGACCCGCTTTGCCCCATATTGTCGTGCCAAACCACGGCCACCGTATCCCCGACCTTGGCGCCGCGCAGGTGGAAAGTGAGATAAGGATTTTTCGAAATCCCGGTCCCCCACTGTGCTTCGAGCACGGTCTTGCCGTTGAGCGTGGCCGTTAGTAGCTGAATGAAATGCGCCGGTACTGTTTCATCCAAAGCATTCTTGCGCCGGCCGGTTTCCATCGGATGGCCGATCAGCACCTTGACCTCGGTGACCTCGCCCTCGAGTCGCGCCCGCATTTTTATCGTATTCGCCATGTCGGTTCCTTGTCGTCGCGGGCTAGCTGCAGCCGTCCTCCAGCACTTCCACCGTCTTGCCGGCCGCGTAATAGCGGTCACCCGCCTTGACGATGGCCCGCACCTCGGCGGTATCGGCCATCTTGATGCGCGTTACAACAAAAGGCTCGGCGCCGTTGGAGAACATGAAGTTGGCGATCAGCGGCGTCGGGTTCTTTGCGGCGAAGATGGCGATGGCTTCGGTGCCCGGAATGGCGCTCCGGACCTCGATCTGCACCACGGCGCCGTTTTCGGCGCGATCAGGTGCGACGACTTCGATTTGGTCGCTCGGCTCTACTGCAGGTATCTGCAAGCCGGACACGGCACCCGCGACGTCGGTCGATTGAAAAGCCGCCTTGTTCCAGACGGCGGCCAAGGCGTTGAGAGGCATCATGATAGCCGCCGCCATTGCGCCCGAAACCAATTGCAAAAATGTTCTGCGCTGCATACGCTTTCCTTGGTTAATGCCGTTCAGCTGCGCGGCTCGTCGATGCGCTGGCGCAATTGATTGAGCCTGGCCTCGACGATGGAACGCTGGTAAAAATCGCCATCGCCGGCCTTGACCGCGAGATCCATCTGCTCGAGCGCGCCCTGGAAATTATAGCGCCGGTAGTAGGCTTCCCCTTGCGCCTGGTGGCGCAGCAGATTCTTGCCTTGCGCGGTATATATCCGCGACTGCAGCTCGTAAAAATAAGGGTCATCAGGAAAATCGGACTGCTTGTTTTCGATCAGCTGCAGTGCCTGATCATATTGGCGTATGGCAATCAAGTGTTCGATATAGCCGTAGATCAGTGCGCGATGGCTCGGAAAGACTTTCATGGCATCGGTATAAATCTTGACCGCCTGCTGCCGGTCGTTACGCGCCAGTGCGATGTCGGCTGCCAGCGTTTCCACCATCGGATGCTGCGCTGCGTTGGCACGCAACCAGCTCAGTTGCGCCGCGGCGCCATCGAGATCGTGATTGCGCATAAAGGCCCGTGCCAGGCCGTAATGCTGGGCGGCCTCGTTGCTGTACTGCTTCTGCTCCAGACTGCTCTGGAACACGGTGATGGCCTGCCGCGCCGTATCGAGCTCGGCCATGAGCTTGGCGCGCACGTACTGGAATTCCTGGCTGTCTGCCACGTCATGCTTGGGTAATTGCTCGACGCGGCCGCGAACGTCGGAGATACGCTCCGCCGTAAGCGGGTGGGTACGCAGAAAAGACGGCGCGCTGCCTTCGACAAAGCGCGTGCCGCGCTGCAGGGTTTCGAAAAAGGCCGGCATGGCACGCGGATCGAAACCGGCACTGTTCATGATCTGCAAGCCGACGCGATCGGCTTCGCGCTCATGCTCGCGCGTGTAATCGAGCTGGCGTTGCAAGGCACCGGCCGAGGCCGCCGTCATGGTACCGCTGGCGAGGTCGGGATTGGCACGCGACGCCAGCAACGCCAACGCCATCGCCGCCATGGTGATGATGGAATCCTGCTTCTGCTGTGCCAGCATGCGCGCCAGATGGCGCTGGGTGACGTGGCCGATTTCGTGGCCGAGCACGCCGGCCACCTCGGACTCGTTCTTGGCCGCCACGATCAGCCCGGTGTGCACGCCGATGACGCCACCCGGCATGGCGAAGGCGTTGATCGAATTATCGCGGACGACGAAAAACTTGAAAGGCTGGCGCTGGTTGGGGCTGCTGGCGGCCAGGCGCTGGCCCAGGCCCTGCACGTAGTCGTTGATTTCGACATCGGACACGACATCGCCGCTGGACATGACGTCGGCCATGATCTGGTCGGCGATCTTCTGTTCCTCCAACGGCGACAACACGGTCGCCGATACATCGCCCAGCTCGGGCAAGCCATCCGCCATGGCCGTGGGCGCGAACAAGGCGCCCAGCAGAAGTAGGTAGATCGGTTTCATCATTGCTATGATAACGAGGTTGGTTTTCAAGTTCACTACTGTTCTGCCGGCGCTTGTCTCGGCTGGCGGAACACACCCGGAAGGAAAGCATGAACGCATTGACGCATTTCGACGCCGCCGGCCAAGCCCATATGGTGGATGTGGCGGCAAAATCCGAGACGCATCGTATCGCGCGGGCGCGCGGCAGCATCGGCATGCAGGCGGCGACACTGGCCATGATTCTGCAAGGCGACGCCAAAAAAGGCGACGTGCTCGGCATCGCGCGCATTGCAGCCATCCAGGGGTCCAAGCGCACTTCCGACTTGATTCCGCTCTGCCATCCGATC
>CBILOJ010000034.1:0-12815 GCA_966238525.1 uncultured Methylophilaceae bacterium
GTCGAAGCTGGATCCCCCCGGTCACCTCCGCCTGCTCCAGCCGCATGGCGCCGGACAACAATGCACCGATCGGCGTGTTCGATTCAGGCGTGGGCGGTATTTCCGTACTCAGGCACATCCATGCGGCGCTACCGAACGAGCGCCTCGTCTACTGCGCGGATTCGCGCTATGCCCCGTATGGCAGCAAAACGCCGCAGGCCATCCGGCAGCGCGCGCTTTACCTGGCCGACTTCCTGCTCGACCAGGGCGTCAAGGCGCTCGTCATTGCCTGCAATACGGCAACCGCGGCGGCGGTGACACTGCTGCGCGAGCGCTACGATCTGCCTATCATTGGCATGGAGCCGGCAGTCAAGCCGGCCGCGGCCGCTACCAAAACCGGCGTGGTCGGCGTGCTGGCGACCAGCGGCACGTTGGCGAGTGCGCAGTTTGCCGCCTTGCTCGAAAGCTATGGCCGCAACATCAAGGTGGTGACTAAAGCTTGTCATGGCCTGGTGGAACGCATAGAGTGCGGCGCGCTCGATGGCGCCGAAACGCGGCAATTGCTGGCGCTGTATGTCGCGCCGTTATTGCAGGCGGGCGCCGATACCATCGTGCTCGGCTGCACGCATTATCCCTTCGTGCGGCCGCTGATCGAGGAACTGGCCGGTCCCGGCATAACCTTGATCGATACCGGCGCAGCAGTCGCGCGCCAGTTGCAGAATCGCCTGCATGCGGCCGCCTTGCTGGCCGAGCCTGCGGGGCAGGGGGATGTGCGTTTCTGGTCCAACGGCGAGATGCCGCAGGCCGCGGCAGTGATTACGCGCTTGTGGGGAGCGGGCGCCAACGTCGGCGCCTTGCCCTAGCGCTCAGTGACGGCCGGCATGTTCGCCGGCCTTGAGACGGTATTGCGTGCCGCAATAAGGACACATGGCATGGCCGGTTTCGGCAATATCGAGAAAGACGCGCGGGTGCGAACACCACAGCGCCACTTCGCGCGTCGGACAATGCAGCGGCAGATCGGCGGCGCCGATCTCGATGATGCGCTGCTGGTCGTCGGATACGTCGGCCATGCTGTTCTCCTTATGCTACCGGCGTCAACCAGTGCTGGTGCCTGGCCGAACGGCCGTGGACCACGTCGAAGAACAACGATTGCAGCTGTTCCGTGACCGGACCGCGGCGGCCGGCGCCGATGGCGCGATTGTCGAGCTCGCGGATCGGCGTGACTTCGGCCGCGGTGCCGGTGAAGAAGGCTTCGTCGGCCGAATAGACTTCATCGCGTGTGATGCGCTTTTCCACTACGGCCAGGCCTAGCTCGCCGGCGAGCTGGACGATGGTGTCGCGCGTGATGCCTTCGAGCGCGCTGGTCAGGTCCGGCGTGATGAGCTTGCCGTTACGCACGATGAAGATGTTCTCGCCCGAGCCTTCGGCAACGAAGCCGTCGACGTCGAGCAGCAGTGCTTCGTCGTAGCCGTCTTGCGCCGCTTCCTGGTGGGCGAGAATGGAGTTCATGTAGTTGCCGTTGGCCTTGGCCTTGCACATCGTGATGTTGACGTGATGGCGCGCGAACGACGAGGTCTTGACGCGGATGCCGCGCTCTAGCGCTTCGTCGCCCATGTAGGCGCCCCAGCTCCACGCGGCGACGATGACATGGGTGGACAGGGTCTTGGCCGAGATGCCCATGGCTTCGGCACCGTAGAAGGCCATCGGCCGCATATAGGCCGATTCGAGATTGTTGTCGCGCACGGCGGCTTTTTGCGCCTCGATCAAGGTGGCCTTGTCGAACGGCATCTTCATGCCGAGGATGTGGGCCGAGCGGAACAGGCGGTCGGTATGCTCCTGCAGGCGGAAGATGGCCGTGCCCTTGTCGGTCTTGTAGGCGCGCACGCCTTCGAATACGCCCATGCCGTAATGCAGCGTGTGGGTGAGGACGTGGGTGGTGGCGTCGCGCCAGGGCACCATCTTGCCGTCGTACCAGATCAGGCCGTCACGGTCGGCCATCGTTTTGGCTATTGCCATCTTGAATTTCCCTGCCTCGATTGATGCGGATCGCGCTTGCCGGTCCGCGAGCGTAAAAAACCTTTATTGTAAACGACGCGGCCCCGCCTTGAACAGACGAGTTCATTCATAAAATCATGGGCAAAAAATTTATCGGCAGGCCACAACTTTTATGCAGGCCTCGAGTCATAAAGCGCTGAACGATGTGCTCGGGGTTGCATGCCTGTCGCCAGCCGACTAAGGTATGCGGGTTTTACCCGTCCCCACCACTTCGTCCGATGCCGAATCGGCCATCACCAGCAGGAGCGATTGATGCACAAGAGACTTCATTTCCTGGTTTATGCGATTGTCGCCGTCATGCTGGCCGCCTGCAGCCCGGGCCAATCGCCGCAGGCTGCGAGCTTTTATGCCACCGATATCACCGGTGCCGATTTTGCCCATGATTTCCATCTGACCGACCACAACGGCAATACGCGTAGCCTGGCCGATTTCAAGGGCAAGGCGGTCGCGCTGTTCTTCGGCTACACCCATTGTCCTGACGTCTGCCCGACGACGATGGCGGATTTGAGATCGGCAATGAAGCTGATGGGCGAACGCAGCAACGACGTGCAGGTGTTGTTCGTGACGCTGGATCCGGAACGCGATACCCAGGAATTGCTGGCGCAATATGTGCCGTCGTTCGATTCGCGTTTCCTCGGGCTTTATGGCACACCCGAGCAGACCGCTGCCGTTGCCCGGGATTTCAAGGTGTTCTATGCCAAGCAGGAAAGCAACGGTCACGATGGCTATACCATCGATCACAGTGCCGGCGTCTATGCCTTTGATAGAAATGGGAAAGTGCGTCTTTACTTCAAGTATGCGCAAAAGCCTGCCGAAATAGCACACGACCTCGAGCAAATTCTTTAGATGATTTGAGGTTGTTTTACTCGGGCCCGGCGGCATATAATCGGAAAATTTTTTTGGGTTGACCTGGCAGTTGGTTCTTTGTTTAGGTTGGTGCTTTTGAATTCAGCAGTTCTAGCATTGGTAAGACAGGGGAAGTAAGTGGTAATGGCAACGGCAAGCGTCACGACAGCAGGCGTGACTTCGGGCGAGCACTACAATTACGATATTGTTCGCAAATTCACGATCATGACGCTGGTGTGGGGGGCGATCGCCATGTTTGTCGGCGTCTACATCGCTTCCGAACTGGCGTTCCCATTTCTCAATTTCGACAATCCCTATATCACCTTCGGCCGTCTGCGTCCGGTGCATACCGGCGCCGTGATTTTCGGCTTCGGCGGCAGCGCGCTGTTCGCCACCTCCTATTACGTCGTGCAGCGTACCTGCCAGGCGCGCCTGTTCAGCAGCGGCCTGGCGAACTTTACCTTCTGGGGCTGGCAGACCGTCATCGTCTGCATGGCGCTCGGCAACATGATGGGCTACAGCCAGGGCCGCGAATACGCGGAAATGGAATGGCCGATCGACATCCTGATCGAAATCGTCTGGATTTCCTATCTCGCCGTGTTCGCCGGCACGCTGATCAAGCGCAAGCAGCCGCACATCTACGTCGCCAACTGGTTCTACCTGGCCTTCATCCTGGCCACGGCGCTGCTGCATACTTTTAATAACCTCGCCGTGCCCATCAGCCTGTTCTCGATGAAATCCTACAGCCTGTTCTCGGGCGCGCAGGACGCGATGACGCAGTGGTGGTACGGCCATAATTCGGTCGGCTTCTTCCTGACCGCCGCCTTCCTCGGCATGATGTACTACTTCGTGCCCAAGCAGGCCGGCCGCCCGGTCTATTCCTACCGGCTGTCCATCATCCACTTCTGGGCCATCATCTTCCTCTACATGTGGGCGGGTTCGCACCACCTGCACTGGACGGCGATCCCGGACTGGACCTCGACCCTGGCCGCGACCTTCTCCATCATGCTGCTGCTGCCGTCGTGGGGCGGCATGATCAACGGCATCCTGACGCTGTCCGGCGCCTGGGACAAGCTGCGCACCGACCCCATCATGCGCTTCCTGATCGTGGCACTGTCGTTCTACGGCATGTCCACGTTCGAAGGCCCGATGATGTCGCTGAAGAACGTCAACGCGCTGTCGCACTACACCGACTGGACCATCGGCCACGTGCATTCCGGCGCGCTGGGCTGGGTGGCCATGATCACCTTCGGCAGTCTCTATCACCTGATTCCGCGCCTGTGGAACACGCCCATGCACAGCATGCGCATGGTCAACGTGCATTTCTGGCTGGCGACGGTGGGCGTGCTGCTCTACATCACCGCCATGTGGATCTCCGGCATCATGCAGGGCCTCATGTGGCGCGCGTTCGACGACTACGGCAACCTGCAGTACGCCTTCGTCGAATCGGTGGCGGCAGCGCACCCGTTCTACGTCATGCGCGCGCTGGGTGGCGCGCTGTTCCTCACCGGCATGATCCTGATGTGCTACAACGTATTCCGAACCATACGCAAGGGCACGACACAATTCGAAGGCGGGCTCAGCACCGCAGTCGCCTGAGACGAGCCGGGCTTAGGCCCGTCTCGGTAATGCCCGGCAACAAGTAAGGTTATTGGAGTTACGATGAAGCACGACAAGATTGAACGCAACCTGGGGATCCTGGTGATCCTGACCATGCTCGCCATCAGCGCCGGCGGCCTGGTGGAAATTGTGCCGCTGTTCTTTATCAAGGGCACGGTGGAGAAGGTCGAGGGCGTACGTCCCTATACCCCGCTCGAAGTCTACGGCCGCGATATCTATGTGCGCGAAGGCTGCTACGTCTGCCACTCGCAGATGATCCGTCCGTTCCGCGATGAAGCGCTGCGCTACGGCCATTACTCGCTGGCCGCCGAATCCAAGTACGATCACCCGTTCCAGTGGGGCTCCAAGCGTACCGGGCCCGATCTCGCGCGTGTCGGCGGCAAGTATTCCAACGACTGGCATACCCAGCATCTGACCGCGCCGCGTTCGCTGGTGCCGCAGTCGGTCATGCCCAATTATCCTTGGCTGGCCAAGACCGAACTCGATTATGCCGATCTCGGGCTGCGGTTGAAGGCGCTGCGCACCACCGGCGTGCCTTATTCGACCAGCGAGGCCGAGTACCAGCGTAACGTCAAGGAATTCGGCGAGCCGGTCGCCAGGACCTTGCGCATTCCCGATGCCGAGCAGAACCTGATCGCGCAGGCGCAACAGGGCAACTACGATACCAATCCGGCCAAGCTGACCGAGATGGATGCGCTGGTGGCGTACCTGCAGGTGCTCGGCACCATGGTCGATTTCAAGAAATACGACGACGATTATTTCGTTCAATTCCGCTAGGAAATCCCTGAGGAAGCAATATGGACTGGCTGTTGTGGTTCACCCGGTTTGAAAATACCAAGCCGCTGTCGCTGCTGATTTTCTTCGCGGTGTTCTGTGGCGTGCTGGTGTACGCCTACGGCAGCAAGAAGCGCGGCAAGCGGCTCGAGGAACACAAGAACATTCCGTTGCAGGATGACGAGCCGCAACAAGAGAAGATTGATCAGGAAGAGCAACAATGAGTCTGGAGCAACATAAAACCGCTAACACCACCGGCCACGTCTGGGACGGCGACCTGCAGGAGTACACCAATCCGGTGCCGCGCTGGTGGACCTGGTGTTTCTATCTCACCGCCATCTTCACCGTCGTCTACTGGCTGTTCTATCCGGCCTGGCCGATCGGCGGCAATTTCACCAAGGGCATACCCGGGCTCAACGACATTACCTACACCGCGACCACCGTCGATGGTGAGGAAGTGCAGAAGACGACGCACTGGAACATGCGCTCGAAATTCATCGTCGAGATGAACGAGCTGGAGCATGCGCAGAAGCAGTGGTTCGACAAGGTCGCCGCCATGCCCTTCGAGCAGGTGGCGCAGGATGCCGGTCTCATGCAGTTCGTCAATTCGGCCGGCAAGACGCTGTTCTCCGATAACTGTGCGCCGTGCCACCAGCCGGGCGGGCAGGGCAAGATCAGCTTTTCGCCCAACCTGACTGACGATAGCTGGATGTACGGCGGTACCTATGACCATATTCAGCAGACGATTACCGACGGTCGCCACGGCTACATGCCGCCATTCAAGGAGGTGCTCGACGACGGCCAGGTGACCGAGCTTGCCAATTACGTGCTGAGCCTGGCGGGCGAACCGCACGATGCGCCCGCCGCCAGTGCCGGCGCTGCATTGTTCAAGAGTGAAACTGCCGCCTGTTTCTATTGTCATGGTACTGATGCCAAGGGCCGCGAAGCGCTGGGATCCGCCAACCTGACCGACAAGATCTGGCTGTGGGCCAATGTGCCGGCTGCCGCAGGCCAGCAGGGCAAGCTCGAACAGGTGAAGCAGGTCATCGCCGGCGGTCTCGACCGTGGCGTGATGCCGGCCTGGAGCGGCCGTCTCAAGCCCGAGCAGATCAAACTGCTTACCGTCTATGTGCATGAGAGTCTGGGCGGCGGCAACTAGAGACGTGTTCTGCCGCAGTAAGCCGATGGTAGCGGCAACCGTATGGAATGCATCTTCGGAAAGGCTCACGCTTGGCGTGGGCCTTTTGCCCACTGAGGGCACAACGCGTTAATCAGTAGTCAGTCGGAAGGTCGGAGTAATGGAAGCCAGCATCACCAAGACATCGCCGCTGTTGCACAAGCACATCCCCATCGTGCCGCGTTCGGTCAAGGGCCGGTTCCGCAATTTCAAATCGGCGGTCATGGTGCTGGCCTACTCGGTTTATTTTCTGTTGCCGTGGCTGCCATGGGCGCGCGCCAGCGCCGCTGACCAGGCCGTCATGTTCGACCTCGGCTCGCGCCGCTTTTTCATCTTCGATCTCATCGTTTATCCGCAGGATATCTTCTGGCTGGCGATGCTGCTGTTCATCGCGGCGGTGTTGCTGTTCTTCACTACCGGACTGGTCGGCCGTGCCTGGTGCGGCTATTTCTGTTTCCAGACGCTGTGGTCCGACCTCTTTACCATGATAGAAAAAGTGATCCAGGGCGAGCGGCCGGCGCGGCTGCGCCTGCGCAAACAGCCGTGGAACGCGGAAAAGATCCTCAAGATCGGCGCTTCGCACGCGCTCATGATTGCCGTCTCGTTCTGGACCGCGGTCACCTTCGCCGCCTATTTCAGCTATGCCCCCGATTTCGTCCATACATTGTTCACCGGCCATGCGGTCGAGGCCGGTTACATTACGGTGCTGGTACTGACGCTGACCACCTACGGCGCCGGCGGCATCGTGCGCGAACAGATCTGTACCTTCGCCTGTCCCTACGCCCGTTTCCAGAGCGTGATGTACGAAGCCGACACGCTGGCGGTGAGTTACGACGTGCGGCGCGGTGAAGGCAATGCCGGCCGTCGGACGCCGACGCCGCAACTGCGTACGCGCGAGGCGCGTAGCGCGCAGGGGCATGGCGACTGCATCGACTGCGGTTTCTGCGTGCAGGTGTGCCCCACCGGCATCGATATCCGCGACGGGCTGCAGGTGCAGTGCATTTCGTGCGGCCTCTGCATCGACGCTTGCAACAACGTCATGGACTCCGTTGGCTATCCGCGCGGCCTGATCCGCTACGACTCCGCCCACAATCTCGCGAGCGATACGCCGCAGAAGCCCGGCCTCAAATGGAAGCGCCTCAAGGTGCTGGGCTACGCTGCCGCGCTGCTGGTGGCGGTCGGCGTGCTGGCCTACAACATCGGCACGCGCAGCGATACCGAAGCTACCGTGCAGCAGGTACGCCAGCCGTTGTTCGTCATGCTGTCCGACGGCAGCATCCGCAACCGCTACCAGATTCATATCGTCAACAAGACCGAGCACGAAGAAGTCTATACACTGGCCCTGCACGGAGCGCCGCAAGGAACGCTCAATCTCGGCAGCATTCCCGAAATCCGCGTACCGGCCGGCAAGAGCCTCAACATCAATGCCAAGGTTGACCTCGACAACGCAGTCGCTGCCAAGACGCGCAATCTGGCCTTTATCCTGACGCCAGCGACACCAGGCGCCGAGCCGATGACGCTTAGCGCCAGCTTCAACAGCCAGCATTATTGAGACCTGACCGTGCCCCAAATCGTCCTGCCTGAAATCGCCATGACCGAGACGCTGTTCGGTGGCCTGCTGCTGGCAGCGCTGCTGTTCTTTGGCAGCCGCCGTCTCGGGCTCTCCAACTTCTGGGCCGGCATACTGAGCGGCGCATTGCCGTTCCTGGCCTATCTGTTCTACAGCATGCAGCACTGGACCGGCGGCGATGTGCTGGCGATTCACTTCGCCGTTTATCTGGCCGGTGCCGGCCTGTTGACGGTATTTGGCGGATTGCAGCGCAAGAATCAGAAGCTGCACTGGGCGCCGCGCCTCATCCTGTGGTTCTTCGTCGGTCTCGTCGTGCTCAATGCGGCCCTGCTGTCGATCGCCAATCGCGGCCTGCCCGAATTCTTTACGCGCCTGTTGTTGCCTGCGCCCGAGGGCCAGAAAGTGCACACCACTTTTCCGGGCCTGCTGCCGCACGACCGCAACAAAAGCTATGAACCGCATCTGCAGCAGATCGAGCGCCAGCGCAATCTGGGCTGGCAGATCAAGGCCGAGGGTTTTGAAGACCTGGTGGCGGATCGACCCGGTCAGGTCACGGTGACGGTGCAGGACGGGCAAGACGCGCCGCTGCAAGAGGCCAAGGTCAGCGTCGCGCTGTGGCGCATGGCCGACAGTGGCGATGACCGCGTGATCGAGCTGGCGGAAACCGCGCCCGGCATTTACCAGGCTGAGATCAAGCTGGAGGATGCCGGTCGCTGGCTGCTGACATTGCACGTGGAGCGCGGCCAGGATCATCACCAGAGCCAGCGCCAGCTGATCGTGGGCGACGAATAGCGCAGCCAGTCCGTATGTCTGCCGAATCCTGCTATCACTGCGGTCTGCCGCTTGCGGCCGGTACCGATTTTTCCACCGTCGTGCTCGGCGAACGCCGCAGCATGTGCTGTCATGGTTGCCAGGCCGTGGCCCAGGCCATTGTGGAAAACGGCCTGCAGGATTATTACAGCTATCGCACCGAATTGCCCAAGACCGCCCAGGATCTGGTGCCCGAGGAGATGCGCGAGCTCGCGCTCTACGATCATCCCGAAATGCAGAAGGGTTTTGTGCTCGCCACCGACGGCCACGTCAGGCAGGCGTCGCTGATCCTCGAGGGCGTCACCTGTGCCGCCTGCATCTGGCTCAATGAACGCCACCTGAAACAACTGCCCGGCGTACGCGAGGTTGCCTTCAATTACGCCACCCATCGCGCACGCATTGCCTGGGATGAGCAGGCGACGAGTTTGAGCCGTGTCCTGGCCGAAATCCGCAAGCTCGGCTACCACGCCCATCCTTTCAGCGCCCAGCAGCAGGAAGCGCTGCGCCAGCAGCAGCGCCGCACCGATTTCCGGCGTCTGGCGGTGGCCGGGCTTTTCAGCGCGCAGGTCATGATGATCGCAGTCGGCCTCTACGCCGGGCCGGGGCAGGGCATGGAACTGGAGACGGCACAGTTGCTGCGCTGGTTCAGCCTCGTGCTCAGTATTCCCGCGATTCTTTATTCCGCCTGGCCTTTCTATCGCGCGGCCTGGCGCGGCATCACCACGCGGCGCATGGGCATGGATGTGCCGATCGCGCTCGGCCTGCTGACCGGCTTTGCCGGCAGCATCTGGGCTACCGTGCAAGGCACGGGCACCATTTATTACGACACGCTGACCATGCTGGTGTTCTTCCTGCTGGCCACGCGCTATCTCGAACGCAACGCGCGCGAAAAATCGGTGGAAGCGGCGGAGAACCTGCTGCGGCTGGTACCGGCCATGGCCATGCGGGTAGAGGCCGACGGCCGGCACAGCTTGATGCCGCTGGTCGATATCGCCGAGGGCGATCGCATCCTGGTCAAGCCCGGTGAAACCGTGGCCGCCGACGGTGTGGTGGCGCAGGGCGCCAGCAATGTCGACGAATCGCTGCTCACGGGCGAAAGCCATCCGCTGCCCAAGTCTGTCGGCAGCGAGGTCTACGCCGGCAGCATCAATTACGAAAGTCCGCTGACGGTGCGTGTGACCGGCGTCGGCGAGAAGACCATGCTCGCCGGCATTTCGCGCCTGCTCGACCGCGCACAGGCGGAGAAGCCCAGGCTGGCACGCATTGCGGATCGTGTAGCGGCTTATTTCACCTATATCCTGCTGGCGATCGTCGCGATGGTCGCTTACTGGTGGTGGCAGACCGAGCCGGCGCGGGCGTTGGAAATCGTGCTAGCCGTGCTCGTGGTGAGCTGCCCGTGCGCATTGTCGCTGGCTGCCCCGGCGGCGTTTGCTGCCGCCGGTTCGCATCTGGTGCGGCGCGGTGTGCTGTTCACGCGCGGCCATGCGCTGGAGACGCTGGCGCGCGTCACGCATTTCGTTTTTGACAAGACCGGGACACTGAGCGCAGGAAGGCCGCAACTGCTTGATACCATCACGCTGGCAGAAATTGATGCGGATGAGTGCCTGCGTCTCGCGGCGAGCCTGGAGCGTTCTTCCGAACACCCGCTCGCGCGCAGCCTGCTTGCCGCCGCCGCGCATATGCCCTTGCATGAGGTGATGGAGGCGGCGAATGTGCCGGGCCAGGGCGTGACCGGTTTCATCGCCGGAAAGCACTACAGCCTGGGCAATGCCGGCCTGGCTGCTGTGGATGGCATTGCCATGCCGCAAGCGCTGCCTGACTGTCCGCCGGGCGCTACCCTGGTATGGCTACGCGAAGCGGGTCGTGTGCTCGCCATGTTCGTGCTGGCCGACCAGCCGCGTCCGGAAGCGAAATCGCTGGTACAGGCGTTGCAGCAAAGAGGCATCCAGGTATCGGTGCTGAGCGGAGATTCTGCCGGCGCCGTCTCGCATTTTTCGCAAATGCTGGGTATTGAAAACTGGCAGGCCGGGCTGACGCCGGAGCGCAAACTCACGGCGCTGCAGGCATTGCAGCGCCAGGGCGCCGTGGTTGCCATGGTCGGCGACGGCATCAACGATGCGCCGGTGCTGGCCGGCGCCCAGGTTTCGATCGCCATGGGCAGCGGCACGCAGATGGCGCGTGCCACCGGCGACATCGTGCTGTTGAGCGAGAACCTGCTGGAGATCGACCATGCCTTGAAGACCAGCCGCCTTGGTGTCAGCGTCATCCGCCAGAACTTTGCCTGGGCACTGGTCTACAATCTGCTGGCGCTGCCGTTCGCGGCCGCCGGGCTGATTTCGCCCTGGCTGGCCGCGATCGGCATGTCGGTCAGTTCGCTGATCGTGGTCCTGAACGCGCTGCGACTACGATAAGCCGGCCGCCAAGGCGGCAGCCAGGCTAATTGAGCGGCACGTTGCCGAAACGGTTATCGCCGGCTTCGCCTTCCTGCACCATAAACACGATCAGGATGATCCAGCCGATCAAGGGGATCAGCCACACCAGTTGCCACCAGCCGCTACGATTGGTGTCGTGCAGACGGCGGGCGCCGACAGCCAGCGAAGGCAGCAGCGTGGCCAGCGAAAACAGCATGGAAATCATGTCGCCCAGCATGCCGAGGACCAGGTTGGCCAGGAGCAGGAACAGCATGAACCACCAGAATTCCGGTCGCTTGGCACGGCCGCTGAAGTCGACATATTTGCTGAAGCAGATCTTGATGGAATCGGCGAAATTCATGATGCTCCCCTGTTGTTATGTGGTTTTCTGCATCTTCTGATGCTGGAAAATCATAACACGCACGACATCGGGTGTGCCTATAAAATACGCAGCTTGACCGACCAGGCCTTGAGCTCGTTTTCAGCGCTGCGGTAGCCCGGGCACAAGCGTTCGACCACGGCCCAGAAGCGCGACGAATGGTTCATTTCCTTGAGATGGGCCAGTTCGTGTGCCGCCACATAATCGATGATGTGCGGCGGTGCCTGGATCAGGCGCCAGTTGAGGCGAATCTCCTGCTTGGAGTTGCAGCTGCCCCAGCGCGAGCCGGCATTGGACAGGAACAGTCGGCTATGTGCGATACCAAAACCGTTCGACAACTGCTCGAGGCGCTGCGCGAAATCAGCCAGTGCCTGTTGGCGGTACCATTGCACCACCTTGCGCGCGATGGCTTCTTCATCCTCCAGTGCGGGCACCGCAACATGCAACACGCCTGCCGTATACTCGGTACGGCTGCGCATGGCGTGCCGCAGCCGCAGCACGATTGGCTCGCCGAGGTAATGCAAGGTCATGCCATCCTGCCAGCGCAAGGGTTCGGTAGGCTGCAATGCCTCAAGCTTGCGACGTATCCAGCCGGCCTTGCTGCGCAACAGGCGTTCCAGCTCGGACAAGGCGATGCGCTTGGGCGCGTGCACGACCAGGCCTTCAGGCGTGATGCGCATGCCTACGGTCTTGCGCGGACGCCGCTCCAGCTGATAGGGAATGGCATCGCCTTCGGGCATGGCGAGCAGCAGGGCACTCATGATTGCCCCAGCCGCGGCATTTCCTGCTCGATCCAGGCTTCCACGCGCCGGTTGAGTTCTTCCGGCTTCAGGCCGGCGGTCTCTATGGCTGGGCCGATACGCACGTCGATAACGCCGGGCTTCTTGAGGAAGGAGTTCTTGCCCCAGAATTCACCGGCATTGTGTGCAACCGGGATTACCGTGGTTTGCGTATGGGTCGCCAGCCAGGCGCCGCCGATATGGTATTTGCCTTTTTCACCGGGGGCGATGCGCGTGCCTTCGGGAAAAACCACGACCCAGAAGCCCTGTTGGAGGCGAGCGCGGCCCTGCGCCACCAGTTGCTTCAGCGCTTCGCGACCGCTGCTGCGGTTGATGGCGATGGGCGAAGTCATGGCGAGTCCCCAGCCGAAGAACGGAATCCACAGCAGTTCCCGTTTGAGTACCCATACCTGCG
>CBILOJ010000035.1:0-12693 GCA_966238525.1 uncultured Methylophilaceae bacterium
GCCAGGTTGAAGGTGCGCAGGAATTCACCTTCATCAAGCACGAGCACGCCTGAGGAAAGGTGGGCCAATATGGTTTCGAGGTAGCCGCGTGCGGCTTCCACGCGCGCACGGTTACGCTCGGCGGCCTGGGTCGCCTCGCTGAGCTGGCGCGTCATGCTGTTGAAGGACTGCACGAGCACGCCGAGTTCGTCCTTGCCATGCGCCGGCAGCATGGTGCCGTAATCGCCACGCGCAATTGCGCGCGTGCCTTCGGCCAGCACACTGAGCGGGGCCGACAGGCGCCGGCTCAGCACGAAGGCGATGGCCACGGCCGACAGCATCGCCAGCATCAGCACCAGAGTCAGCGTCAGCGCGAATACTTCTTTCAGCGCCTCGCGGCTGAACGACAGTTCCTGGTAATCCTGATAAATGTCCTGCACCGATTCCGCCGTGCTCGACAAGGCCTTGGGCACGGGCTGCAGCAGCTGCAGGATACGGGTTTCACCGACGATATCCTGCATGATGACGGGCGCCAGCACGCGCAGGTAGAGGCCCTTGTCCGGAATCGGCTCTATGGTGCCGTAGACGCGCTGGCGTGCCTGGCGCAGCTGCGCAATGCTGGGCAGATCAGGCAGGAAGCTTGAAGGATCGCTGCTGGAAAAAGCCAGGATGCGCCCCTGCGGCGTCAGCAACACCGCATCCTGCACGTTCATCTTGTCGCGCAGGTCGTTGAGTACGCTGAGATGAACACTGGCCGGCTGGAAGGCCAGACCAAGCGCCATGCTTTCGCTTTTTTCCTCGAGATCGGCCAACATGAAATCGAGCGTGCTCTGTCCCAGCCGCAAGCCGCCTTCAAGCGCCGCCTCCACCCGCACGTTGAACCAGGATTCGATGGAACGCGTCAGGAAATTCACCGACACCGCATATACCACCACGCCCGGGATGATGGCCATGAGCGCGAAAGCGCCGAGCAGGCGCAAGGTCAGCCGGCTGCCGATGACCTGGCGCCGCATCTGCCGGTAAAGCCGCCATAGCTGGGCTGCAATCAACAGCATGAGCGCAATGGCGAGTACGATGTTGAAACCCAGCAGCAGCGTGTAATGCTCGCCAGTGGCGGCCGTGTTGGCGCTCGCCCGCGACAATAGATACAGCAGCACGGCGCCTAGTGCGGCGCTAATGAAAACGATGTATTTCATTCAAATGGCCAGCTGAAAATCGGCACAAAAAGTCTAGCGATCGGTAGCCAGTTCCGGTACCCAGCGGTAGCGCTCGGACACCATGTTCCAGTCTTCCGAACTCAGCGCATCCACCTGCACCGGCTTGGGCAGCTGAGACTGGTCCAAACGCATGCGCAGGACGGCATAATAGCTTTCATCCTTTCCGATCAGATTCCTTTCGAACACACGCCAATTGCGGAGACGGGCCAGTTCGGCCTTGGCTTCCTGCAACGAAAGAAACGCGGACTGGCGGCTGCCGCGGTTGATCAGATACTGACGCGACAAGGCGTGGTAGCTTAAGGTGACTTCGGTGCTGACGAGAACGATCTCGTCATCAAACCAGTAGCGCACCGGGGAAACCAGCTGGAACTCGATAAGGAAATGCAGCGGCACGCCCTTGTTGAGCGCGGTTTCCATCTCATCGCTGAACGTGATGTCGAAATCGGCGTTAAGAAAATAGGCGTCTTCGCCGGCAACGATCTCCGCCGATTTGACATGCAGTGCATTGTCGGATGCCCAGGCGAAGGAAAAAATGAAGAATGAAAGACAGCCCAGGAGGATGGCCAGGACATCAGTTTTTTTGCAGCAATGCATAGTAAAAGCCGTCATGTTCTGCACAAGGACGCAACTGCCCTTGCTGCTGGTTTATAAGGCTGGTCTTCCCTGATTCCAGGTTCAGCGGCAGTTGTGCTGCATCCGTCTGCCGCCCCAGAAAATCGTCGATTTGCTGTTGATTTTCCTCATGAAAAATCGAGCAAGTCACATAAAGCAATTTACCACCCTTTGCCAGGAGCTGCCACAAGCTATGCAATATTGTCGCCTGCTGACGTGCGAACGACGCCACATCGGCTTCGCGACGCAGCCACTTGATGTCGACATGGCGCCGCACGATGCCGGAAGCGGTGCATGGTACGTCGGCCAGAATGCGGTCGAAGAGCTTGCCGTCCCACCAGGCGGCAGGCGTCGCCGCATCACCCACTAGTAGCTGCGCCGGCAGGCCGAGTCGCCTCAGATTGCTGTGCGTACGATCGAGACGCGCCGCATCGCTGTCGACGGCGGTCATGTTCACCTCGGCGAGTTCGAGTACATGACCGGTTTTGCCGCCGGGCGCGCAACAGGCATCGAGCACATGCTGCCCTGGCTGTACATCGAGTAGCTCGGCGGCCAGCTGCGCACCGTAATCCTGCACTGAAACGCGGCCCTGGGCGAAACCGGGCAATTTGTCGACATGCAAGGGACGCTCCAGCATGAGTGTCTGGCTACCGAGCAGGCGTGATTCGATACCGGCTTGAGCCAGCTCATCCTGATAGCGCACCGCGTCGCCTTGGCGCCGGTTGACGCGCAATGTCATGGGCGGCTGCGCATTGCCGGCCACGAGCATGGCTTGCCAGTGCTCGGGATATTGCTGCCGCAGCTTTTCTATCCACCACTGCGGATACGAATATTGCGCCGCTTCATTCGCGGCGACATCCTGCATCAGCAGCTCGCGGCGGCGCAGGAAATTGCGCAGCACGCCGTTGACCAGGCTTTTGGCCCAGGGCTTTTTGCTGCTTGCACCGGCTGCTTGCACCGCCTGGTCAACCACGGTATGCGGAGCGGCCTGGTCGTGGTTGAGCTGGTACAGACCGACCAGCAGCAAGCCGTGCAACCTGGCATCAGCCAGCGGCTTTTGCAGCAACTGCGCGAGCAGCGCCTGCGATTCGCCGTAGAAACGCAGTGCGCCATAGCTCAGATCGCGCGCGGCGGCGCGCTGCTGCGGCTCTAGACCAGGGTGCTCATGCAGGGTGGCGTCCAGTGCGACATTGAGATTGCGCCCGGCCAGCACCTGGCTGACCGCACGCGCGGCGATTTGTTGGGCGATGTACAAATTAGCTGCCTCTCGGCAAAGGCTCGATTATTGAGCCTATCCATAGAATAAAAAAGCGTGGAAATAAAAAGCGCCACCCGCAGGCGGCGCTTGCTTGGAATAAGCGCTTAACGAAGCTCACGCCATCGCCATGAGACGGGCGATGCGCTCCTCGGTTTCGGGATGGGTGCTGAACAACCCCTTGATGCCGTTGGCCGACAGCGGATTGATGATCATCATCTGCGCGGTTTCGGGGTGGCGCTCCGCGGTAGCGAGCGGGATGCGATGCGCGTAATCGTGAATCTTGCGCAAGGCCGCAGCCAGGGCTGCCGGATCGCCGCTGATCTCGGCACCGCCGCGATCGGCCTGGAATTCGCGCGAGCGTGAAATGGCGAACTGAATCAGCATGGCTGCGATCGGCGCCAGGATCAGCACCAGCAGCGCCAGTGCCGGGTGTACGTTGCGCTCGCGATCACCGCCTGAGAAGAACATGCCGAATTGCGCCAAGGAGGAAATGGCACCGGCGACACTGGCGGAAATGGTCGAGATCAGCGTGTCTCTATGCTTGACGTGGGCCAGCTCATGCGCCATGACGCCACGCAGCTCACGTTCGGACAGCATGCGCATGATGCCGGTAGTCGCTGCCACGGCCGCATGCTCGGGGTCGCGTCCGGTGGCGAAGGCGTTGGGCTGCGCCTCGTCGATGATGTAGACCTTGGGCATCGGCAGGTTGGCGTTCTGCGCCAGCTCACGCACCATGGCGTAGAAGCCGGGTGCGCTTTGCGCGTCGACTTCCTGCGCGTTGTACATCTTGAGCACCATCTTGTCCGAGAACCAGTAAGCGTAAGCGTTCATGGCGCCGGCGAACGCCAGGGCGATCAGCATGCCGCTGCTGCCGCCGAGCATGGCACCGACCGCGCCGAACAGCGCGACGATGCCTGCCATCAGGATGGAAGTCTTCAACCAGTTGCCTAACATGATTAACCTTTAAAATCGGCCCTGAATAAATCTTCAGTCGTGCCGTTAGATTGGGATGCGGGAGAAAAATTCAAGCGCCGAAACGGGCGCCGATAGCGAGAGTGTGACCGGCGAGAAATTCGCGCGCCGTCAGGCGTTTGCCGCCCGGCATCTGCAGCGCTTCTATGGTGAGGATACCGTCGCCGCAACGAACCTGGATGCCGCCGTCGAAGCCAACCACGCTGCCGGGCTCGACCTGGCCACCATCGCCTGGCGCGACATGCGCCAACCAGATGCGGCAGGTTTCACCATCGAAACTGGTTTGCGCTACCGGAAACGGATTGAAGGCGCGCACCTGGCGCGACAGCTCGTCGGCGCTCCGCGTCCAGTCCAGCACGGCCTCGGCCTTGTCGAGCTTGGCAGCGTAGGTGACCTGCGACTCATCCTGCGGCGTGGCCGACAGTTTTCCTTCCGCCGTCAACCGTGCCATGGCTTCCACCATGAGTCCCGCGCCGAGACTTGCCAGCGCGTCATGCAAGGTCTGCGCGGTATCGCATTCGGTGATCGGGATGGCGCCATGGCTGATCATGGCACCCGCGTCGAGTGCGGGCACGACTTCCATGATGGTGACACCGGTTTCGCTGTCGCCGGCCAGCATGGCGCGCTGGATGGGCGCCGCACCGCGCCAGCGCGGCAGCAGCGAGGCGTGGATGTTGTAGCAGCCGTAACGCGGCATGGCGAGCACGGTGGCAGGAATGATCAGGCCATAGGCGGCGACGATCATGGCATCCGCGCCGACGGCGGCGATCTGCGCCTGCACCGCGGCATCCTTGAGGGTCTCAGGCTGCAGCACGGGAAGATGGTGCTGCAAGGCCAGCACTTTGACCGGGCTGGCCTTGAGCTTCATGCCGCGACCGGCGGGACGATCGGGCTGGGTCAGCACCAGTGCCACCTCATGCCCGGCCGCGATCAGCGCCGCCAGCGCGGGAACGGCGAAATCCGGCGTGCCGGCAAAAATCAGCTTCATCAGATGGCTTGGCGCTGGCGTTTTAGCAGCTTGTTCTTGATGCGTGTCTGTTTCAGCGGCGACAGGTATTCGACAAATACCTTGCCGCGCAAATGGTCCATCTCATGCTGAATGCAAACGGCGAGCAGGCCTTCGGCCTCGAGCGTGAATGGCTGGCCGTCGCGGCCGAGTGCTTGCACCGTGATCTTGCCGGCGCGCGTCACCGTTTCGTAAATGCCGGGCACCGACAGGCAGCCCTCCTCGTAATCCTGCGCGCCTTCGCTGGTGGTAATGCGCGGATTGATGAACACGCGCAGATCGCTCTTGTCCTCGCTGATGTCCATGACGATGACTTGCTGGTGCACGTCGATCTGCGTCGCGGCGAGCCCGATACCGGGAGCGGCATACATGGTTTCCGCCATGTCGTCGATGAGCCGGCGGATGAAGGCATCGACCTCGACCACGGGTTTGGCCACCGTATGCAAGCGCGGGTCGGGATAATTGAGTATAGGTAAAATTGCCATAAATGCTTGATTGCTGAATGAATTACATGCAGAATTTAATCCAACTTCAAGAATAATAACTCTGCGCCCCACATACCGGGATAAAAATCAGGTACAGATACATTATAACGCCGCTACTACTTTGTTGCCTGGCTTTACCGGCGGCGGCGGATGAGGTGCAGCTGCGGCAAGGCCATCCCGGCCGCTATGTCGTGGTCAAGGGCGACACGCTCTGGGATATTTCCGCGCGCTTCCTCAAAAGCCCCTGGCTGTGGCCCAACATCTGGGAAATGAACCGCGAGCAGATCAAGAATCCGCACTGGATTTATCCGGGCGACGTCGTCGTGCTTGACACCAGCAGCGGCCAGCCGCGCCTGCGCCTGCTGCGCGAAACGATCACCTTGCAGCCCGGTGTGCGCGAAGAACCACTGGAGAAGGAGCCCATTCCCACCATCGCTCCCAACGTCATTGCGCCATTCCTGAGTCAGCCGCTGGTGATCGAGGCCGATGCGCTGGCCGATGCGCCGACCATCGTCGCCGGCCAGGAAAATCGCGTCGTGCTGAGTCCGGGCGTTCGGATTTATGTGAGCAAGATCGATGAAGGCGAAGGCGCGCTGTGGAACATCTATCGTCCCGGCAAGGCCCTGGTCGACCCCGACAACGGAAAAACGCTCGGCATAGAAGCGGTTTACCTGGGCGATGCGCGCGTGCGCAAGTACGGCGAACCTGCCAGCGCCGACATCGTGCGCGCCAAGGAAGAAATCTTCACCGACGACAAACTGGTCGCCGCACCGGAAACACTGCAGGCCAACTTCGTGCCCCGCGCACCCGAAAGCGACATCAAGGGCCGCATCATCTCGATCTATGGCGGCGTCGCCGAAGCCGGCCGCAGCGCCATCGTCACGCTCAATCGCGGCAGTGCCGACGGCCTGGAAGCGGGCCATGTGCTCGCCATTTATCGCGAGGGCGACATCATCCCGCGTCCGGGCTCGGAACAGGCCAGCAAGCCGGACCCGTTCAAGGAAAAAGATTACGCCATTCCCGATCCGATCGATACGCCTGAGCAAGCAGCTGAGACCGAGCAGCCGGCCAAGCCCGAACTCGACCCGTCGCTGCTCAAGCTGCCCGATGAACGCATCGGCCTGCTCATGGTGTTCCGCACTTTCGATCAGGTGGCTTACGCGCTCGTGATGCAGGCCGCCGAACCCGTCAATGTGCTGGATCTGGTCCAAACGCCCTGACGATGAACCCGATGCCCACTCCCGCTACGGCTGATCCTGACGCGGCACTGTGGGTTGGCCTGAGTCAGATTCACGGTCTCGGCGGCCAAGGCCTGTGCCGGCTGCTACAGAGCCTGGGCGATCCGGCAGCGATTTATGCCGCCTCCTTCAAGCAGCTCAATGCAATCGTGGATGCCGAGGTGGCGCGACAGATTGCCGATGGTCCGGATGAGCAAGCCGTAGCGCCCACGTTGGCCTGGCTGCAACAGCCCGGCAACCACCTGCTGACGCTGGCCGACAGCCACTACCCGCCCGCTCTGCTGCAAATTGCCGATCCGCCGCCGCTGTTTTATGCCAAGGGCAATCCCGACTTGCTGGCACGTCCCGGCATTGCGATTGTCGGTAGCCGCAATGCCAGCGCGCAAGGCGCGAAGAATGCCGAGGATTTTGCTGAAGCGCTGAGCCAGCATGGATTATGCGTGATCAGCGGCATGGCGCTGGGCATAGATGGCGCTGCGCACCGCGGTGCGCTCAAGGCGCAAGGCGACACCATCGCCGTCGTCGGCACCGGGCTCGATATCGTCTATCCGGCACGGCACCGCGACCTCGCTCATGAGATCGCCCAGCGCGGCTTGATCATTTCCGAATTCGCCCTCGACACGCCATCACGCCCACAGAATTTTCCGCGCCGCAACCGCCTCATCAGCGGATTGGCGCTCGGATGCCTGGTGGTCGAAGCCAATGTCCGCAGCGGCTCGCTGATCACGGCCCGGCTCGCCGCCGAGCAGGGGCGCGAGGTGTTCGCCATACCCGGTTCCATCCACTCGCCGCTGTCCAAGGGCTGCCATTTGCTCATCAAGCAAGGCGCCAAGCTGGTCGATCACATGCAGGACATCGTCGACGAGCTCGGCTTGACCAGCATAGCAGCTCCAATTACAACGGAGGCGGAAGCTGCTCTCGATCCATTGCTGGAATGCATGGGTTACGACCCCGTCAGCACTGAAGCTTTGCTGGAGCGCAGCGGCTTGACGAGCGACCGCCTTTCCGCCATGCTGCTTATGCTGGAATTGGAAAACAAAATCACTTCTCTGCCGGGGGGACGCTACCAGCGCATCACCTGACCCGCTCCAACCTATTGGGAGATTTCATGTTCGAAGTTCTGGTTTACATGTTCGAGAACTATATCGAAGCCGACATTCGCCCAGACCAACATACCCTGGCCCGCGAGCTCTTCGCTGCGGGATTCGACCAGGAAGACATCAACGGTGCGTTCGATTGGTTCAGCGCGCTGGAAGAAATGACCGAACGCGCCGAAGCTGGTAGCCAGGGGACGAGCACGCGCATCTATGCCGACGCTGAACTGCAGAAGATCAGCGGGGAGTCCTTGAGTTTCATGATGTTCCTGGAACAGGCCAACGTCCTCAATGCAGCACAGCGGGAGCTGGTCATCGACCGTGCCATGGCCTTGCCGCAGCCCGAAGTCGGCATCGACGAAACGCGCTGGATCGTACTCATGGCGCTGTGGAACCAGGGCAAGGCCAACGACTACCTGTTCGTCGAAGATGCCGTCTTCGGCGAAGAACCGCCGCAACTACACTAGCCGCAGGACGGCCTCTGCTTCAGAGGCCCAGCCGCTGGGCAATGGTGGAAATGATGCCGGCCTGGTTCAGCGTATAGAAATGCAGGCCCGGCGCGCCGCCCGCCAGTAACTGTTCGCACAAGTCTGTCACCACGTCCGTCCCCAATGCCCGCAGCGAGGGCAAATCATCGCTATAGTCCTGCAGCCGCAGTCGCAGCCAGCGCGGAATTTCAGCGCCGCAGACGCCGGAGAAACGCGCCAATTGGGTATAGTTGTAGATCGGCATGACGCCCGGCACGACCGGGATGTCGATACCCAGCGCCCCGCACTGGTCCATGAAGTTGAAATAAGCATCGACGTTGTAGAAATACTGCGTGATGGCGGCATTGGCGCCGGCATCCACCTTGCGCTTGAAGTGCTGCAAATCGGCCGCCGGCGAATGTGCTTCGGGATGGAATTCCGGATAAGCCGCCACTTCGATGTCGAACCAATCGCCGCTCTGCTCCCGAATGAAGGCCACGAGTTCATTGGCATAACGAAAATCGCCGGCACTGACTTCACCCGAAGGCAGATCGCCGCGCAAGGCGACCAAACGGCGAATGCCGCGTCCCCGGTATTCGTCGAGCAAGACACCGATGTCTGCCCGGCTCGAAGAAACGCAGGAAATATGCGGCGCGGCCTCATGGCCTTCGGCCTGGATTTCGAAGACCGTTTCCATGGTGCGGTCGCGCGTAGAGCCGCCGGCACCAAAGGTCACGGAAAAGAACTTAGGCTGCAATTGCGCAAGCTGCTGGCGCGCTTCGCGCAGCTTGGCGACGCCCTCCGCCGTCTTCGGCGGAAAAAATTCAAAGCTGATGACTGGAGAAGTGTTCATATCGAGTTTGCGGTTTCCTATGCGGCAGCCTCGTCACCGAGCACGAGCGCCGTCAATGCCCAGGAAATCAGGCTGTAGAGCAAAGCGCCCAGGATGCCGGACCACAGTCCATGCACTTCAAAACCTTCCAGTAGCGCGCCGACACCAAAGAACAGCAAGCCGTTGATGACGAGAATAAACAGGCCCAGCGTCAGCAAGGTGACAGGCAGAGTCAGCAGCACCAGCAGCGGCCGGATCAGCATGTTGACAAGACCGATCACGGCGGCCGCAATCAGCGCGCCGCCGAAGCCGGACACTTCGATCGACGGCATGAGATAGGCGACCGCCAGTAATGCCAGCGCATTAAGCAGCCAGACGACAAGCAATTTCATGGTATCCCCCTTTAATTAATGCGGCAGCAAGCCCGGCCGCCGCCGCAAGCATCAGTAGCGGTAATGCTCGGGCTTGAATGGGCCTTGCTTGGGCACGCCAATGTAAGCCGCCTGCTGGTCGGTAAGTTCGGTCAACTGCGCATTGAGCTTCTTGAGTTGCAGCAGTGCCACTTTCTCGTCGAGGTGCTTGGGCAGCGTATAAACGCCGACCGGATACAGCCCAGGGTTTCCGAACAGCTCGATCTGTGCGATGGTCTGGTTGGCGAACGACGAGCTCATGACGTAGCTCGGATGGCCGGTACCACAGCCCAGGTTCACGAGACGGCCCTTGGCCAGCAGGATGATGCGCTTGCCGTCGGGGAAAATCACGTGGTCTACCTGCGGCTTGATTTCGTCCCACTGGTACTGCTCGAGCGAAGCGACATCGATTTCGTTGTCGAAATGGCCGATATTGCAGACGATGGCCTGATCCTTCATGCGCTTCATGTGATCATGCGCGATCACGTGGTAATTACCGGTCGCGGTGACGAAGATGTCGCCATGCTCACAGGCGTATTCCATGGTAACGACGCGATAGCCTTCCATCGCCGCCTGTAGCGCGCAAATCGGATCGATCTCGGTCACCCAGACCTGGGCCGACAAGGCGCGCAACGCCTGCGCCGAGCCCTTGCCGACGTCGCCATAGCCGGCGACCACGGCGATCTTGCCCGCCACCATGACGTCGGTAGCGCGCTTGATGCCGTCGACTAGCGACTCACGGCAGCCGTAGAGATTGTCGAACTTGGATTTGGTGACCGAGTCGTTGACGTTGATTGCCGGGAACGCCAAACGGCCTTCCTTGTGCATCTGGTACAAACGGTGTACGCCAGTCGTCGTTTCCTCAGTCACGCCCTTGATTTGCTGCAGGCGCGTCGAATACCACTTGGGGTCATTCTGGAGCTTGGCCTTGATGGCATTGAACAGGCAGATTTCCTCTTCGCTGCCGGGATTGCTCAGCACCGAAGCGTCGGTTTCAGCCTTGGCGCCCAGATGCAGCAGCAAGGTTGCATCGCCGCCGTCATCGAGAATCATGTTGGAATAGCCGTTGTCGGGCCATTCGAAGATGCGATGGGTGTAATCCCAGTACTCATCGAGCGTTTCGCCCTTGACGGCGAAAACGGCGGTGCCGGTGGCGGCGATGGCAGCGGCGGCGTGATCCTGCGTCGAATAGATGTTGCACGAGGCCCAGCGTACTTCGGCACCCAGATCCTTGAGCGTCTCGATTAGCACCGCGGTCTGGATCGTCATGTGCAACGAACCGGTAATACGTGCGCCGCGCAGCGGCTTGGTCAGCGCGTACTCCTCGCGAATCGCCATCAAGCCTGGCATTTCGGTTTCGGCAATGGCGATTTCCTTGCGGCCCCAGGCGGCAAGGTTCATGTCGGCAACAATGTAGTCTTTGATGTCAGCCACAGTATTCATGTTTCATATCCTTGAATGTGTGGCCGGAAGGAAGGGGTTGCAGCTTATCGGCTTTGGTTCACCCAGCTCCCGTGTCCGGCACGAGTTGATCAGGTGAACGCCGTTCGCAAAGCGGCAGAACCGCTTTGGAAACCGAGCCTGGGGCAGGCATAGTGCCCGCCTCGCAGCGTTCCTCGGTTAGGGGGTGGATTGTAAAGCTAAACCGGCCGGCCGCCAATGCTTAGGCAGCAGCCGGCTTCCTAATCTGGCTCAGAAAAACGCGGTTTACAGCCCAGCGGCGGCTTTAAGCGCAGCCGCTTTATCCGTGCCTTCCCAGGTGAATTCCGGCTCGTCGCGGCCGAAATGGCCATAGGCAGCGGTCTTGGCGTAAATCGGGCGCAGCAGGTCGAGCATATTGACGATGCCCTTGGGCCGCAGGTCGAAATGTTCCTGCACCAGACGCGTCAGCACGTCGTCCGCGACTTTACCGGTACCATAGGTCTCCACCATGACGCTGGTCGGGCGCGCTACGCCAATGGCGTAGGAAACCTGCACCAGGCAGCGTTCGGCCAAACCAGCGGCGACGATGTTCTTGGCCACGTAGCGGCCGGCATAGGCAGCGGAGCGATCGACTTTGGACGGATCCTTGCCCGAGAAAGCGCCGCCGCCGTGCGGTGCGGCACCGCCGTAGGTATCGACGATGATCTTGCGTCCAGTCAGGCCGCAATCGCCTTGCGGACCGCCGACGACGAAGCGGCCGGTCGGGTTGACCAGATACTTGATCTCGCCTTTGATCAGTTCTTTCGGCAGCACCGGCTTGATGATTTCCTCAACGACCGCCTCGCGGATGGCGTCCAGCGTCATCTCGGGCGCATGCTGTGTGGACAGCAGCACGGTATCGATGCAATCCGGCTTGCCGTCGACGTACTTGATCGTGACCTGGCTCTTGGCATCCGGGCGCAACCACGGCAGGCGGCCGTCCTTGCGCAATTGCGACTGCCGCTCCATGAGCCGGTGCGACAGCCAGATCGGCAGCGGCATCAGTTGCGGTGTCTCGTTGCAGGCGTAGCCGAACATGAGGCCCTGGTCGCCGGCGCCCTGGTCCAGGCCGTCGTCGTAGGCCTTGTTCACGCCCTGGGCGATATCCGGGCTCTGCTTGTCGTAAGCCACCAGCACCGCACAACCTTTGTAGTCGATGCCGTAGTCGGTATTGTCGTAGCCGATGCGCTTGATGGTTTCACGCGCCACCTGGATGTAGTCGACATTGGCGGTCGTGGTGATTTCACCGGCCAGCACGACCAAACCGGTATTGCACAAGGTTTCCGCTGCAATGCGGGAATGCTTGTCCTGTGCCAGGATGGCATCGACGATCGCGTCGGAAATCTGGTCGGCAACCTTGTCCGGATGGCCTTCGGAAACCGACTCTGAGGTAAACAGATATTCGTTCATGGATGGATGATTTCTAGTTGTACGTTAATCGGAATGCGCCGGCCGGCATCATCCGAAGTGGCGCTGAAAATTGTTGCTAGAATAGCAAAGTCCTTCTAGTTCAACAAAAAAATACATGCTCAAGGCGATACTGCAGGCACTGGCCCGCCTACCCCTGCCTATCATACACGGCTCAGGTTGGGCTCTCGGTTGGCTGATGTACATATCCGACCCGAAATTCGCACGCCGCGTGCGCAAAAATCTTGAAGCCAC